>JAUPKO010000064.1 GCA_030837395.1 Actinomycetota bacterium
TACACGGCGGCGACGGCCAGTGCGGCGGTGATCGAGAATTCGTACATGTTGCCCCACGGCACCCGGCCGGCGGAGAAACCGCGCAGCAGGACAGCGATCAGCAGCAGCCCGGTGCTCAACCAGGTCAACGACATCGCAATGTTGCCGGACCGGCGCCCGGGCTCGAGTTCGCCCGACTTCCCAGCCCCGCCGTTCGGGGCGGCCACGACAGTCGACTCCGCCTCGACGTCCGCTGACAGGTCCGCAAACCCCCCGTTGGCACCCACCGCAACCGGAACCTTGGCGGCGGCCACCGCTGGCCGACCCCGTGTCGCTGCCAACGAGATGGCGAACGTGATGAACGCCAGCGTGAAGGTTGTCATCGACGCATAGACGAACTGGTTCGACAGCGACGCCAACTCTGCGTTCACGTTCCTCCTCCGGGGCCGTCAGGTTCGGCCCTGATCACATCTGCGAGTTCGGCGGTGTCTTGGCCGACGGCGGCATTCTCGGTGCGGGATAGGCCGGCCACCGACACGAGGGTACGGCCCTGCCGATCGGAAGTCGCACGCAGCCACACCCTGCGGCGTCGGACGAATAGCGACAGCATCAACCCGCCGATGGCACCGAGGGAGGCAACCAGTGCGAGGCCCTTGCCCGGATCGCTGGCAACGGTCAGCGAGACCCACTCCTCGGCACCCACGAATTCAACTGATCCCGCACCGCCAGGGAGTTGCCACACCTGGCCAGGGCGCAGCGATTCCAACCCGATCTTCGTCATGTTGGACGTATCCAATCGGAACACGGACTGCGACCGGCCACTGTCCAGACCGAGGTCGCCCCGCCAGGCCGAGAGGAACAGTGCGGGATCGTCCGGAGCCGGAAAGGTGGAAATGGGTCCATGCACCGGATCGACGGTTGCGGTCGGCAGGAAGATCCCCTGCAGCCCGATCTGCGGTTCCGAGTCCGGAACCTTGACCACGCCGGTGGAGGTGAACTTGCCGTCTCTGGGCAGGAACACGACCGACTCATCGAAGGTGACCTTGCCGCTGGCGTCCCGCACGATCACATGGGGCGCGTAGCCGTGGCCCAACAGGTAGACCCTCGCACCATCAATACTGAGCGGCGAGTTGACCTCGAGCCGACCCTGCTGTTCCGGGGCGCCCGGTTCGGTCTGGAACCGCACGTCGGCCGCGTAGTCGCGCGGGGCACCGTCCTGCTGACCGCCGCGTTGGAACGAGGCGGTGAAGTCCTGCACATCCAGCGTGAACGGCGGAAGTGCTGACCTGTCCACGAGCCGGCCGGAGGAGAAGGTGTCGTACTGGGTCAGGGTGTTGGAGAAGCCCTGCCCCTCCCGCACGATCACGGTGCCGCGCCAGCCGAACATGCTCCCCACGCCCAAGCCGGCCAGCAGGATCAGCAGGCAGACATGGAACACCAGGTTTCCGGTCTCGCGCCAATACCCTTTCTCGGCCGATACCCAGGCGTCCGCCGGCGAGTCGCTTTGCCGCACCCGCCAGTGGTGCTTGCGCAGCCAATCGGCCGCCGCCTCAGCGACTGCGTCAGGCTCGGGGCCGACTGTCAACTGCTGCAGTCCCTGCATCCGGTCGAGTCGAGCGGGGGCTGCCGGCGGCTTACGTCGGAGTGCCCGGATCTGGTCGAAGGTCCGCGGGATGATGCAGCCGGCGAGGGAGATGCAGAGCAGCAGGTAGATCGCTGCGAACCAGGGGGCAGCAAAGACGTCGAACATCGACAGCCGGTCAAGCCACGGGGCGAGTGCTGGGTGGTTGGCGATGTACTCGTCCACCGCGATCGGATTCGTGCCGCGCTGCGGGAACAGCGAACCGGGCACACTCGCCAACGCGAGCAGGAACAGCAGGATCAATGCGACCCGCATGCTCGTCAGTTGGCGCCAGAACCACCGACCCCAGGCGCGCAGCCCGAACTTGCCGGGCGCGCCCTGGTTGGTGTTGCGGGAACGGTCCCGCGCCGATCTGCCGTCGAGTCCTTCGCCCCCCGAGAGCGCCGGGTCGGCGCTCTCGGCCGTACCGTCCGCCGAGTCGGCAAGCGTCCCACCGTCGGCGCTCATAGCGGCACCTCGAACGAACCGGACCAGGTCCGCATCAGGATCATCAGGTCGCTCCACAACCCGGTTACCAGCAGCACCCCGATCGCGATCAACATGCCGCCACCGATCCGCATCACCAACAGATAGTGTCCGCGCACCCAACTCAGGGTCCCGGCCAACCGCCGAAATGCCAGGCCCAGCAGCACGAACGGCACGCCCAGGCCCACGCAGTAGGCCAGGCTCAACACCGCCCCGCGCAGCGCGGACCCTTCGGTGAAGGCCAACGTCTGCACCGCGGCCAACGTCGGGCCGATGCACGGCGTCCAACCGAGTCCGAACAGGGCCCCGAGCAGCGGAGCACTCCAGATGCCGATCCGCGGCGCCCGGTGGAACCGGTATTCGCGGGTCATCCCGGGAAGGACGCCCATGAACGCAAGGCCCAACAGGATGACGACCACCCCCATCACTTGGGTGATCGCCTCCTGATGCACCAGCAGGGCCCCGCCGAGCGCCCCGAACAATGCACCGTAGGAGATGAAGATGACAGAGAAGCCGGCCACGAAGCCGAGGGTGCCCAGCAGCACGCGGGAGGATTTGTTCACGGTCGATAGCGCAGGCGGCGTGACCAGGTCGGTCGCGGTCGCAGCAGCGTCGGCACTGCTCGAAGCTCCGCCAGCGTCGGGGCCAGCGATGGGGCCAGCGTCAGATCCAGCGCCATCATCTGAGCCA
>JAUPKO010000623.1 GCA_030837395.1 Actinomycetota bacterium
CCCTCGTGGCGGCGGGAGTCGTGCCGCTGGCGCATGCCAACGATGGCGGCGGATCCACCCGAATCCCAGCGGCCTGCGCTGGCCTCGTGGGCTACAAACCCACCCGCGGCCGGTTGCCGGCCTCGGAGGACGCCGAGGGGCTGCCAGTGCAGATCGTGCACCAGGGGGTGCTCACGCGCAGCGTGCGCGACACCGCCGCCTTCTATCACGCCGCCGAGCAGGTGTATCCCAGTTCGCTGCCGCCCATCGGCGAGGTTCTCGTACCCGGCCGACGCCGCCTGCGAGTCGGATTCGTTCGGCACGGCCTGACCGGGCCCGTGGACCCGGAGGTCGAGGCGGCGGTGACGCGGGCCGCGGGCATCCTCGCCGAGCAGGGGCACGAGGTGACCGAGGTCCCGACCCCGGCGGATGAGCGGTTCGGCAAGGACTTTCTGCGCTACTGGGCGGCCATGGCCTTCGCGCTGCGACTGGGGGGCACGCGCCTGTACGGAGAGGATTTCGACCCGGCCCTGACCGAACCGTTCACCAATGGTCTGGCCGACTACTTCCGCACGGTCGGGTTCGGGGTGCCCGCGGCGCTTGCGCGGTTGCGCCGGTTCCCGCACCACTACGCTCGGACGTTCGAGCAGGTGGACGTGCTGTTGACCCCTACCCTGGGCACCCTCCCACCGCCGCACGGTTACCTCTCACCCAACCTGGACTTCCGGACCCATGCCACTCGACTGTTGCGGTTCGCCGGCTTCACAGCGGTGCAGAACGTGACCGGCACCCCCGCCGTGAGCCTGCCGGGGGGGCATGCGCGCGACGGCCGCCCCATCGGAATTCACCTGGGCACTGCCTGGGGCGATGATCGGACGCTGCTCGAACTCGCCCTGGAGTGGGAGCAGGTGGCACCCTGGCCGCTCACGCCGGTACCGATGCTGGCACCCTGACCGTCAACCGGGTCGCTCCACCAACGCGGGAGGCCACAGTGAGGTCCGCACGTACGCGCAGGTACACCAGTTGGGTGCTGCTCGTGGTCGGTGCCGTGGTGCTGGCCGTGGCGGGGCTCGCCGTGGCGGCCAACGCGGCCTTCGCCGACAGCGAGTCCTTCGCCAGCCGTCTCAATGAGGTGCGCAAGGATCCTGCCGTCGCGGCAGAGGCCGGGCAGGTCGCATCGGATCAGATCATCGCGGCCAAGCCGGACCTCGTCGCGGTCAAACCCCTGCTGGAGGGCGTCGCCACGTGGGTGGTGGGCAGCACCGCCTTGGATCAGCCGTTCACCGCCACCGCGCGCGAGGTGCATCGGTCGCTGACGACTGATGACGGCAACGCCGTGGTGCTGCGACTGGTCGATCTCGGCGCGGCGGTGACCGGCGCGCTTGCGACGCTGGCTCCGGATCTGGCGGACAAGATCCCGCCCGACCTGACGGTCACCCTGTCCGAGATCGGCTCGGGCAGTGCCTTGCAACCGATCATCGCGGCCGCAACGACGATCTACGTCCTCGCCTGGGCACTCCCCTTCGTCGGAGCCACGGCCCTGGTGGCCGCGGCATTGGTCGCCCCGAATCGGCGCCAGGGCGTGTTGCGCGCCGGCGGCGCCTGCCTGATCGCCGCGGGCGTCGTGGCCTTCGTGGTGGTGGCAGGGGCCGCGGCGGCGTTCGTGCAACCCGAGAACACGCTCGCCGGGGCGTTCATCAAAGCGGCCTGGCGAGACTTCGGCAGTGCGTTCCTACCGCCACTGCTCCTGCTGAGCATCATCGGGTTGTTCCTGGTGGCCGCTGCGGGGGCGCTCTTGCCGCGGCTGCGGGTGCGCGACCTGCTCGTCGAGGGTTGGGACCGCCTGACCGGTCGGCAGAATCGGCCCAGTCTGGCGGTGGCGCGGGCGCTGGCCGTGGTGGCGATCGGGCTGGCGGTGGTCGTGTGGCCGAGTCGGGCGCTGCAGGTGGCCGCGGTCGTCGCCGGACTGCTGATCGTGCTGGCGGGTATGGCGGAGATCTCGCGGTTGGCCGCTGCCAGGATCGCCGCCGAGGAGAGCTCTGGCGATGACGTTGATCCGGTGCCCCGACGGTGGTTGGTGACAGCCGGGGCAGGTGCCGGGGTCGCCGTGCTGCTCGGCGCAGGTGTGGCGCTGGCCGCGGCCCCACCTGCGACGCAGGCACCCTCGGAGGTCGTGGCCGCGGTGAACGACCCGAACGGGCCCTGCAACGGCGCTGTCGAACTATGTGATCGGCGCTACAACGACATCGCCTTCCCCGCCGCCCACAACGCGATGTCTGCCGCGGACCTGCCCGGGTGGTACCTACCCGAGCAGCCCACGAGCCTGGTCGGCGCGTTACAGGCGGGGGTACGGGTGCTGCTGTTCGACACCTGGTATGGCCAGCAGACCGACCGCGGGGTGATCACCGTGCCGGGTGACCGCGCCGCCGCCGAGGCACAGGCACGCGAGCAGTTCGGCGATGCCACCGTCGACTCCGCCCTGCGGGTCACCGACGCGGTCCGCAGCGACCCGACCGGCGCGGTGCGGCCATACATGTGTCACACCCTGTGCGAACTCGGCGCGACGGACCTCGAGGAGTCAATGGCGGGCGTGCACGCGTGGCTGCAGAACAACCCCAGGGAGGTCGTCTCCTTCTTCATCCAGGACGTCGTCACCCCCGCTGACACGGCCGCGGTGCTGACCCGGACCGGCCTGGCCGACATGGCCTATACGCCGCGCGCGGGCGAGCCGTTCCCCACGCTACGCGAGATGATCGATGCCGACACACGCCTCGTGGTGCTGATGGAGAACGAGGGTGGGGGTGCGACCTACCCCTACCTACTGCCCGGCTTCGAGTGGGTGCAGGAGACCCCCTACACCTTCGCGACCGTCGCCGACTTCACCTGCGCGGCCAACCGCGGCCCGGCCGACGCTCCGTTGTTCCAACTCAATCACTGGCTCGCTGGATTCGGCACCCTCGTCAGCGATGCCGCCCTGGTCAACGCGACTGGGGTGTTGGGTCCGCGGGCCGACCAGTGCCAAGCCGAACGAGGGCAGATACCCAACTTCGTGGCCGTCAACTATTACAACCTCGGTGGCCTCTTCGACGTGGTCGATCAGCTCAACGGCGTCGGGGCCCACGCACCGGGCACAGCCAGCGCGACGCCCTCGCCCTGAGGCTCACGCCCCGGCCCAGGGATCGAACGGACGCCAGCGCCGGGGGAACGCGAACTCGACCCCCTCGGCCGCCCGTTTGGCGGCCAGGAACTCGCGGGTGACGTCCAGGTCGTCGAACAGCGACGGCAGCGGGCGCAGGTCATCATCGGCCGATCGACCATCGGTGAAGTCATCCCAGTGCACCGGCAGCACCCGTCGCACCCCGGGCACGGTGACGGTCTCGCGCCAGTACGCCTCGCGGTACTGCGGCGGCTGCTTGCCCAGGGTCGGCACACCCAGGAAGGCGACCTCGGCGGGTGCGTCCAGCAAACTGCCCGGTACGTAGCCCGCGCTTGCCTGCAGCAGCAGCCGACGACGCCGGCCACCGCTGTCAGTGTGGGTGATGTGCACGATGAAGCATGTGCCCATCTTGTAGGCCGAGGCGCGCGTCGGTGGGTGGACGGGGCCGGTGATCGGGCCTGGCCAGGCGGGTTTGGGCGAGTGTTCGGTGGCGACGACGCGCACCTCAAAGGCGCCGTAGGTCATCGCCTCACCCGGTTCGGCACGCCGCAGACGGTCGGCCGGCAGCCCAGCTCCGCGTCCCAGCATCAGGGTCGACGCCGAACCGATGAGGTCCGCACCGGACTGCCTGGCCACTTCGGGCGCATCCAGAGCATGGTCATAGTGCGAGTGGGTGACGATGACGGCGGCCGCTGACGACACGGCCATACGTCGCAGGCCATCCTCGATCGCGGCCACGTCCGGAGCGATCCGGCCCAACAGCACCCGCCTGGCCGGTGGCCTGCTGAAGAAGCCATCGACCAGCAGGGTCGTCTCGCCGTCGTCGAGGCAGACGGTGCTGACCCCCGCGAAAACCGCCCGGACCGGCCCCTGGGTCGAGGCCGACTCGGCGACCCACTCCGTCGGCGGAGGAGGAGCAGGGCGCTTGCTGAGGGCGAGGTAGCCGAGCGTGGCCAGGGCTGGACCGGACACGATCGCCGCCGCTGCCACAGCCCGACCGCGCGTGACCACTACCACTGCTGCGAACGACCCTGGGGCTACGCGGACGCTGGGTCGGTGGTCTGTGCGGCGTTCGCCTCAGGTGCGTCCTCGGGGCTCGGCGTGGCGGGCTTCGGCGCGGCGGGCGTCGGCGCGGCGGGCTGGGGGGCTGGCTGCTGGCGACGACGACGCATTGCCAGGGCGATGCCCACACCGGTGGCCGTCACCAGGGCCACCGCCGCGAGGCCCGCACCGACCTTCACCAGGCGCCACCCCACGTCAGCGCCGTGCTCGGCGACGCCGACGCCTCTCGCCGCGACGTCCAGGCCGCGGTCTGCGTCGTCGAGCAGACGCTCGGACACCACCAGGGCGTCCTGCGCCGCGCCGATGGCCACCTCGGCCCCCGCCACTCCCTCCCGCACGTGCTCGACACCCACGTGGGCCGCATCGAACGCGGCTGTCGTCTTCTCGCCCATGGTCTTCACCCTCTCGCTCAGCGGACAGGTCCATCCCAACACAGCACGCCCGGCCACGTCATGTCGTATGGCAGCACACGTTGCGACCGGGTGGGCGCACCTCGCGGGATTCAGGCGCGGTGATCGGTCCAGCCGTTGCCATCCCAGTAGCGCAGACCCCCGGGGCGCTCCGGATCCGGGTACCAGTCCGGTGGGATCCGGACTTCCGGAGCGGGTGCCGGTGCCACCCTCGGGGTCGCCATGGAGCGCCGAACGATCGCGAAGATCACCAGGCCGAGACCTGCCAAACCCAGAAGGGCGGCCACCCCCAGCAGCGCGAACCACACGGCGCTGCGGGTGAGGGTGGAGCCGATGCTCTGGCTGACGATGACCTCCGATGGGCCATCGGAGGTCAGGGTGATCGTGTAGGCGCCCGCCTGCCCCACTCGAAACTGCGCGACGCTCTCGTACACCTTGCCGTTGCGGTCCACGGATTCGCTGACACCCGGCTCACCCACCGGCACTGCCCCGCCCGGGCCGGTGACCTCGATCTCGTCCACGGCGATCCGGTACGACTGGCCGTTGGAGAGCTGCAAGATGGTGTAGCTGGCCGGGGTCAAGTCCAGTTGCACCTCACCAGGGACGCCGATGGGCTCTGCGCGGAAGGCATCGACCAACCCAGAGCCGGACGACACCAGCCCGACTGCGCCTATCGCCGCGGTGAGCAGACCGATGACCAGCAGCACAACGCCCGTCACCAGCACCCCGATGCCGGATCGACTCGTCGTGCGGCCGGCGGCCCCCGTTGTGGGCTGTTGACCCGGCACCTCGGCACTCATCGCAAACCGCTAACTGACCGTGGCGGTGGCAATGGTGACGGGTAGCGCGGGTGGACCGTCCGTTCCGCCGCCCGCGACGCCGGCTGCCGCCACCTTCTCGACCACATCGAGGCCTTGCGTCACGGTCCCCCAGATCGTGTAGCTCGGCGGCAGGGTCGTGTCCTGATAGACGATGAAGAACTGCGAACCGTTGGTATTGGGTCCGGCGTTGGCCATCGCGACAGTTCCCTTGGGATAGTTCCCCGGCGTGCCCGCGGGCAGGTTCTCGTCGGGGATCTCGTAGCCCGGGTCGCCGGTACCGGTGCCGGTGGGGTCGCCGCACTGCAGCACGTAGATGCCCTGGGTGGTCAGTCGGTGGCACGGGGTGTTGTTGAAGTACCCCTTGGCCGCCAGATAGGCCATGGAGGCATCGGTCACCTTCGCCGCCGGGTCCATCGCGATAGCGATCACTCCCTGGTTGGTGTTCAGCGTCATCGTGGCATTGGCGGGCACCACCG
>JAUPKO010000624.1 GCA_030837395.1 Actinomycetota bacterium
CACGTTCGGCGGCTCCGACCGCCGCCGCCCGCTGCGTGCGCCACGGTTCGTCCACCGCCCGGGCAAACGCTGCCGCTAGCGACTGCCGACTCCAGGACCGCTTGGGAACCGGCGTCGTCGCGACCCCGAGCGCGGCGGCGCGGGCGGCCCAGAACGGCTGATCGGCCCAGAACGGGGTAGTCACCTGGGGCACCCCGGCCGCCAAGGCGGTGTGGGTGGTGCCTGCGCCGGCGTGGTGGACCACGGCGGCGCACCGCGGGAACAGCCGTCCATGTGCCACGTCCGAGACAACCAGCACGTCGGAGGCCACCCCTGCCGCACCTGGTGGGCAGTCATCACCCTCGGCTCCCAATCCCGCCCACCCGCGCGAGAGCACCACCCGCACCCCGACGTCGCGCGCGGCAGCCAGAAACATGGCCGTCACCGCCAGCGGATCGGGCACGGTCGCGCTGCCCATCCCGATGTAGACCGGCGCTGAACCGTCGGCCAGGAACGCCTCGACCTCGTCGGGCAACGCGGGTTCGGACGCCACCGGTAGCCGCCACGCCCCCGTCACCTGCACCAACGCGGGCCAGTCATCGGGCCGCGGGGCCAACTGCGCCGACCAGCCGCCGAGGGTCGGCAGCGAATCGCGCAACCGCTCACGGCGGAAGGTCGGCAAGCCACGCTGGCGCCGGTACGCCAGCAGGCCGGGGGCCAACATCCACCAGGCCAGCCGGTCGGCCACCCGGTGGCTGGCAACGTTGAGCGGACCACCGAGGTCCCGGCCCGGTGCCACCAACATCGATGGCCACTCGCGCGTCTGGGTCACCGGCTGCAACACCCCCCACACAGCAGGGACGCCGTGCGCCTCGGCCACGTGATAGGCGGCCACGGCGAGGGTGGAGAACACCACCACGTCAACTCCCGCCAATTCCGCCTCCAGCACCGTGATGACCTCATCCACCAGGTCCGCCGCCAAGTCCCGCAGGCCCCCCAGCGAGCGCACCGGATCCCGGGAATCGAGCAACTCCAGACCCGCGCGGGTGGCCAGCATCGCCCGCGGATCCCCTGGCAACTCGACGAACTCGACGCCGTGGCTCTGCGCCAGCGACCGGTGCTCTGCATGGGTCATCAGAAGCGGCCGAGCCCCCTGCCGACGCAGTTCCCGACCCAACGCGACGAAGGGCTGCGCGTCACCGCGCGAGCCAGCGACCACCAAGGCGATCACTGGTCCCGATCCCCCGGCCGCGTCCGCACCGACAGCGTCGCGCGCCGTTCTCGACCCGTCCGCCGAGCGTTCAACGACACCATCGGCAGCCATGATCGGAGGGTAGGGGAAGATAGTCCCATGGCTCATGTGACCCTCGAACAACTCCGCGATGTGTTCTCCCGCTTGGACTCCGGCTCCCGGGTGGTGGCCTCGGGCAACTTCGCCACTCCGGCGCCGCTGATCCACGCGCTGGACGAGTCGTTGGACTCCTACATCCTGCACATGCTCAACGCCCACGGCAACCTCCCCGACCGCGACGGCGTGCTGCTCGAGACGGCCTTCGTCGGCCCGGGCATGCGCAGGCGCAAGGGGCTGCGCTACGTACCGTGCCGGTTGTCGATGGTGCCCCACCTGTTCACCGGCCCGTTGCCCCCCGACGTCGTGCTGCTGCACACCAGCACCCCGCGATACGGCCGGGTGAGCCTGGGGCTGGAGGTCAACGTGTTGCCCGCCGCGGTCGAGGCGGCCCGCGCCCGCGGCGGCATCGTCGTGGGCATGATGAACCCGCAGATGCCCTACCTCTACGGCGACGCCGAGATGCTCACGGGACACTTCGACTACCTGGTCGAGATCGACCAGGCCGTGATGTCCATCGAACCCAACGAGCCGGACATGGTCAGCCGCGCCATCGGCACCAATGTCGCCGAGCAGATCGAGGACAACTCCACCCTGCAGTTGGGTATCGGCGGCATCCCCGACGCCGTGCTCAGCCAACTGCACGGCCACCGCAACCTGACCATCTGGTCCGAGACGTTCTCGGACGGGGTGCTGTCGCTGGAGAAGGCCGGGGCACTGAACAAGGACCGTTCGATCGTCGCCAGCTTCATCTTCGGCAGCCGCGAGCTCTACGACTGGATCCACGACAACCCGCGGGTCCGACTGCTACGCACCGAGAAGACCAACGACCCCGCGATCATCGCCCGCCACCCCCGCATGACCTCGGTCAACTCCGCGCTACAGGTGGACCTCTACGGCCAGGCCAACGCCAGCACCATCCAGAACAAGATCTACTCCGGTTTCGGCGGTCAGACGGACTTCATCGTCGGTGCCATGCATGCCCCCGAGGGCAAGGCCTTCATCGCGCTCAAGTCCTGGCACGAGAAGTCATCCACCTCTACCATCGTCGATACGCTCAATGCCCGCGTGACGAGCTTCCAACAGACGGCCGTCGTGACCGAGCAAGGTGTGGCCCATCTGTGGGGCCGCAGCCAGGCCGAGCAGGCCAAGGCGCTGATCGAGTCTGCCGCCCGTCCCGAGGCACGCGAGGCGCTGACCAAGGCAGCGCGTAAGCACGGCCTCTTCCGCTGACGCACCCCCGGCCGCTGGCTTCTGACGCCTTCCGAGCGAGGGGCAGGACACCGCCGACATGACTGACTAGGGTTGCCCCCACGTAGCCCGCACGACTCGGCCATGCCTGGAGGTACCACCGGTGACCGGTTCCGATCTGCACGATTCCCAGCAGTTGCCGCTGCCACCTTCTGCTGTCCTGAAGTCCGCGGCCTTCCAGGGCCTGATCGACCAGATCACCGCCGAGTCCGGCCGCCCTCGCGCGAACGTCAGTGAGGAGGTCGAGGACTGCCTGGAGGAGATGTGCGTGGTGCCCAGCGCCACCCAGACGTCGCAGTACGTGTGGCGCAAGTTGAGCAAGTTCATGTCCCGGGCGTACCGGGTCGACGTGGACGAGGCCGGATTGAAGGAACTGCGGGACCTCGGCCGCGGTGCCTCGTTGATCTTCCTGCCCAATCACAAGTCCTACCTGGACCCGGTGATCCTGCGCACGACGTTGGCCAAGCACGGCTTCCCGGGCAACCACGTGCTCGGCGGTGACAACCTCGCGTTCTGGCCCATGGCCCCGCTGGCCCGGCGCAACGGGATCGTGTTCATCCGGCGCGAGTTCAAGGAAGCACAGACCTACAAGAAGACTCTGCGCACCTACCTCGCCTTCCTGATGGAACAGAACGCCAACTTGGAGTGGTACATCGAGGGTGGTCGCTCCCGTACGGGCAAACTCCGCCCGCCGCGCTACGGCATCCTCAGCTACGTCGTGGACGCCTTCACCTCCGCCGAGGACGAGACCGCCTACTGCGTGCCGGTATCGATCACCTACGACCAGCAGCATGAGATCGGAGCGATTTCCGCCGAGGAGATGGGCGCCTCCAAGGCGCCGGAGAGCGTGGGTTGGCTCTACAACTACGCCAAGGATCAATCGCGTGCGATGGGTCGGGTGCACCTGCGTTTCGGTGAGCCGCTGAGCATCGGTGAGGCCATCGAGAATGTGCGCCTGGCCGAGGTCGCCAAGGCCGAGGAGCGCGGCGAACCCGCCCCGGTGGATCTGGACCGCTACTCGGTACCCAAGATCGCCTTCGAGGTGTGCCACCGGATCAACCAGGTCACGCCCATCACGCCGACCTCGCTGGTCACGTTCGCGCTGCTCGACAACGACGACCGGGCGCTCACCCTCGCCGAGGGAAGT
Organism: Actinomycetota bacterium; assembly: GCA_030837395.1. GTDB lineage: Bacteria > Actinomycetota > Actinomycetes > S36-B12 > UBA10799 > JACJWR01. The sequence goes on from JAUPKO010000624.1 coordinate 3,726, forward strand.
TCGGTGCTCGGACCCCTGCTCGATTACATCGCCGTGCGCGGGTTGCCGTTGACCTCCGACGTCGAGGTTGGCGAAGCCGGTGGACTGATCAAGGCGATGGAGGCGTTGATCGCCGAGGGGGTGGTCAAACGCTTCGACGGCGGCACCGAACCGGTCTACTCGATCAATCCGGATCGGGTGCACGAGGCGGGTTTCTACCGCAACTCGATCGCCCACCACTTCCTGACTCGGGCGATGGTCGAAGTCGCGCTGCTGAAGGTGATCGAAGACGGCGGCGACATCGTCGCGGACACCTGGCCGGCGGTGCGCCGGCTCGAGGACTTGCTCAAGTACGAGTTCTTCTTCCCCAGCACCGGCGAGTTGGCCGAGTCCGTGGTGCGCGAGACGAATCTGGTCGCACCCGACTGGGAGACCGAGTCCTGGGACCGGACCAAGGCCTACGAGACCCTACGGGACACCCCGATGCACGTGGCCCATCGGACCATCGGACCATTCCTGGAGGCGTACGAGATTGTGGCGATCCGACTCGCCGAACGGCTACCGGGCCGACCCGTGGACAAGAAGGACTTCATCGCCGAGTGCATCGGCTTCGCCAAGATGCGCTGGCTGCAGCGCA
>JAUPKO010000625.1 GCA_030837395.1 Actinomycetota bacterium
CCTCACCGGCCCGGCCGGCACCGTCGTGCACACCACCGTGCCCACACCCGAACAATCCGCCATTTACCAGGCCTGCAACACCACCCCACCACCCCGCGTCATCACCGCAAACCACTCCTGACCAGCACAAACACCCCCCGCAGGCCCCGTCACGACAGTAGGCACACGCCACCCACCCCGAAACACCTCCCAAACCCAGCCTGACCGGCTCAAACGCTACCTACCGCCCAACCACTGCTGCGGAACCCGGGCATGCGCGGGACGATCAAACGACCGTGGCTGGAGCCGCCAACCCCCCGCGTCGCACGCAACCAGCGCACCTGGGCCTGTTACACCGCACATACTGGCGCCGCTACCTGCGACGAGCCGGCAAACCCGCCAACAGACCTCCGCCGAGCCACTGGGGCACCACCGTCCCGAAGCCTGCGTTCCCCTCCAGAAATACGTTGCCGCCCTCCGCCACCGCGACGTCCCAGGCCACAGCGAACAGCCCGGGCAACTGTTTGTGGGCGCGCAAGCAGTAAGCCGTCAGCCGATTGAAGTCGGGCACGCGGAGACCGATGAGCACCGACTCTCTGGAGATGCGCCCTGCTGCCGAACTTCTACTTGCTGTCAATGCATCCATTGCTTCGGGGACCGACACGGCATCTTGGGATTCCACCGATTTCAACCACGGCGGGACCGCCGAGCCCACCACCTTGCCGTCCTCGTCAATGCGCATCAGCAGGTAGAACTGCCTGTCGTCATCCTGCCCCTCCGCCGAGCCTGGCGTGGGCGGCAGCGGAACTTCCAGACAGCAGCTGAATACCTCCGGTCCGTTTCCCACATCTCGCGTCACGATGCGGCAGGTGACCACATCGCTGGGATCGGCTACGGCTGCGAAGGTCGCATGTGTGACCAACCTCGGTTGCACCAGGTGGTCGGTCACCGCCAGCTCAGTCGACAGCCACTGCATTGGATCGTTCACCGGCCTCGCCGTCTGGTACTCCCGCAGAACCACGGCACCACCCTCGCGGTGAATCTCGCAGGCGCCCTCGCCCCTCGATCCCTGACTCCGCTTGACGTGCACCACCGGCCACCGGCTCAACCATGCATCGACCATCGCTGCCACCGGGTCGGGCCCGCCCCGTCTGGGAGTCCCCGCCATGGAGGGGACTCGTTCCACGTCCGGTGCTCCGCCCGCGAGTCCTCGAGCGGCCCCCTGCGCCGTGGCCTCCGTTCTGCCCTCCGCACGTCTCGCCACCTGAATGCTCGGCACCGTGGCTATGCCGGACTGCGTCAGCACGGCTGCCATCGCGGGCTTATTGCTCAGCGTTCGGACATGACGCATGGCGCCACACCCACTGGCGGCAGCGTTCCAGCCGACCTCGACGTCATACGCGAACTCGGCCCACCGACCCTGCCAGCCATCCCGCAGCAGCCCCAAACGGTACACGTCCCCTACCGGCACCGAGTGCCGCCGAACTAGTACGTCAAGTCGGCGGCGTTGCACCGGAGCGGCAACACCAGTCGCCACCGCGAACCTGTCCATAGGCTCAGTTGCCACACCATTGAGCACCATGTCCCGCCCACCGTTCAACCAGCGCGCAGAAAGCCACAGTTGCACCGGCACCATCGCCGCCCCTCGCCAGCCTCCACCACGCCTCAGCAGGGCACGCCGGTGGGTCGCGACCTCCGGGGTCACCCCCAAACACAGATAGTCGCGACTCACCAGCCCTGCCGGCCGGCCCTGTCTGCAGACCCAAGCCACTCGCTGGTACACCACCGTCTGCCAACCCATGACCACCAGTGTCCCAGGAGTGTGAACGCCGCCGCGCGTCGCAGACGTCCGACCCCATGAGCTCACCGCCCGACTCCCTGTTGCTTCGCCTTCACATCGGGAGACGTCTTCATACACATCTTCTGGTGCCATGCTTGGCTGCATGTCATGATGCTGATATGCCTAAGACCGTGCAGATTCGCGACATCGACGACGACACCTACGCGGCCCTCGCCACACGGGCGGCGGCCCAAGGCCTGTCCGTGCCCGAATATCTTCGACGAGAGATCGCACGGTTGGCCGCGCGGCCGACGATTTCCGACTGGCTCGACGGCACCCGCGGCCGTCGCCTGCAAAGCGAGCCGATCGACCCCGTGGCAGTCCTCGACCAGATCCGAGGGGAGTAGCGCATTGCAGGTCGTTGATGCCTCCTGCCTCTACGAGGCGGTGGTCGATGGCGAGCGCGCACGCGCGGTCGAGCTGCGCTTCCTGGCCGATCCCGACCTCGTGGCACCGCACTTGGTTGATGTCGAAGTGACGAGCGCGATCCGGCGCAACCACGCCGCTGGCCTTCTCGACGGTACCGCGGCTCGGCTGGCTCTCGATTCCTTGGCGACATGGCCCGGGGAACGGTTTGGCCATCAACTGTTGACGCCCAGGGTCTGGCAACTGCGGGACTCGGTCAGGGTCGCCGACGCGTACTATGTCGCCCTCGCGGAAGCCTTGCAGTGCCCCCTGCTGACGCTTGACGCCAGGCTTCCCCGGGCACCGGGCGTCGGCTGCGACATCGTCATTCCGGATGGGTCTGGGTCCGATCCCACACAAGCCGAATAGCCAACCAAGACGGGGAGTAGGGCGCAACCGTATTTCGGTACTGATGATCTTCCGATATTCTGTCGGGGTGAACATCTGCCAGATTTCCCCGCGCGGTCAAGTGACCCTTCCCGCCGACATCCGTCGCGCCGTCGGGCTCCACGGCGGGGACGCGCTTCAGGTCACGATTGAGAATGGCCGAATCATCCTGCAGCCAGTGATGACCCTGCCGATTCGGCTGTACACCGACGCAGACCTCGCCATGTTCGAGGACGCCGCCGCCATGACCGATCAGGAACTGGCTTCGGCCGCCGAGCTGTGGGGTGTCCGCGGCGATGTCTCATGACAGCGAGTGATGAAAGGGCCTTCATCGACGCCAACGTGCTGTTCTCGGCCGCGATCGGCTCTGGGGTGTGCCAGATAGTCCTCACCATGCCGAGCGTCGTGTGCCTGACGAGTGACTACTGCTTTGATGAGGCCCGGCGCAACTTGACCGCCAAGGCGCCGCCCGAAGCGCTGGCGTGGCTCCTATCCGCAGTCGAAGACATGGAGGTGGTCACTACCCCACCGCCCGACATGTGGGACGTGATCGCCCACCACCTGCCCGCGCGAGCCACTACAGATCTGCCAGTACTCGCGGCATCTGTCACCGCGCGAGCACACACCCTGATCACCGGCAATACCCGGGACTTCGGGGGACTCATGACCCATCCGGTGCCCGGCCTACCCGTGGTCTATACCCCGCGAGCATTCCTGCTGCGTGGCCCACGATCCGCCTGAGTACCCCCGCCCAAGCCAGATCTTTGGGTCGATAGTCACCAATACGGGCACCTTTGACGCGATGATCTGCCCAGCCTTCCGCGAGGTCCTCTGCACTGGGGTACCGCCATCGTCGGCAGTGCCCCGGGCAGGACGGCGCCAGGGCCTACTGGAGAGGGTCATTGACGGGGCGGCTCAGGTGGGGCGACCCTGACGCTGACTCGGCTCGCCGTTCGGCGAGGAGGTGAGACACAAGGTCGAGGCTGGCCAGGTCCTGGCGCACACGCTCCTTCAGCTGGTCGCGGGTCAACACAAGCAGGCCACCCTCGGTCTGAACGAAGATCACGGCGGAACCCTCCCGCATCTCCGCGCGTTCGCGAAGGTCCGCCGGGACGACGGGCGTGCCTCTGTCTCCCATTCCCACCGGATAAGTGCCACTCATGCCTTGATCGTGTCACTGCGGCTCCTCCGTGAGCAAGGGGCGTCAGCCAGCCAAACCCTTTCCGCACACACTGCCCTGCCCACACTCGAACCAGCGGCACTTGGGCCGCGCCTGGCAGGCCTGAGGCCCTCGCGCGAGCCTCTCCCGCTGGTGCGACACTCGTGCCATGACCTCGGACGCCGCTGCCGCCGCCGTCACGGGCACCGCGGAGGCCACTGCACTGAATGCGGCCGGAACCCCCGCGCACGACCTTGGCACCACAGCGGACGCGGGCCGGAGCCGCCGCCGCAACGTCCCCGCCATCCTCGGCCTCCTCGTCGCGATCATGCTCGCCGGCACGGCCGCGGGCCTGGTGATCGGCGGCGGCGCCTACGCCGCCCCGGCCGAGGGCATCGTCGACTCCGGTCCGCTCGTCGGGTGGCTCCTGCCGCTCTTCCGGGCGCTTGCCCTGGCCGCCGGCGTCGCCACCTTCGGCTGGCTCGGCTACGCGGCATTCATCGGCGCCCAACGCAAGGGCGGCCTGCTCGGCACCGGGGCCCTCCGCGATGTGCATCGGGCCGGCACCGCCGCTGGTCTGTGGGCCCTGGCCGCCGTCACCGCGGCGATGCTGAGCCTGGCCAACATCCTCGGCTCGCCACTGACTGAAGCGATCCGCCCGGAAGTGATCAGCAAGTACGCCTGGGACATCCCCAGCGTGCGCGCCTACATGATGGCTGCGTTCTTCGCCGGAGCCATCTGGGTCGGCGCGCGGTACGCCCGGTCCCTGGCAGGGGCCGCCGGCTGGTGGGTGGTGGCCCTGGCGGCGCTGGCCTTCGCCCCCCTCGCCGGTCACGCCGCCGGCTACGGTGACCACGCCATGGCCCTCACCTCTGGCGTGGCCCACACCTGGGCCTCAGCAGCCTGGGCCGGCGGCCTGCTGGCCCTCTCTGTGCACGCCTGGCGCGGCGAACCCGGCGTGGTCCAGGCGGCGGGGCGCTACTCCACCGTCGCCCTGGTCGCAGTCGGATTCCTCACCCTCACCGGCATCGGCAACGCCTGGACGCGGATGGACACGTTCTCGGACCTGTGGAATTCCGGGTATGGCCGGCTCGTGGTCATCAAGACGGTGATCCTGCTCGTGCTGGTCGGCATCGCCGCTGTGGTGCGCCGCAACCTGGCGCCGAAGCTGGGGGAGAGCCGACGGGCGCTCGTCGGGCTGGTCGGGCTCGAACTCGGGCTGCTCGCCGTCGCCGGTGGCCTCGCGGTGGCCCTGGCCCAGACGCCCTATCCCCGCGCCGAGAACTCCGCCCTGACCGTCGCCGAACAACTCCTCGGCCAAG
>JAUPKO010000626.1 GCA_030837395.1 Actinomycetota bacterium
CTGCACTGGCTTTCGGGCCACGGAGCCGCGCCAATCTGCTCGCGAATGGCACAAAAGCAGTAGACAGCGCCCGCCGCTGAGGTGATTGAGTTGGCGACGTCGTGTGAATACCCGCCGTCACGCATCAGATTCTCTGTCGCTTCGTATGAATCAACCCCGTCGATGACGTCCCTGCAATACCACTGCCCTTGGTACTTCTCAAGGTTGAAGCTGAACAGCACTCCCTGTTGGTCGAGTAATTCCATGAAGCTCTGATCTTCAGCGTTCTCGACGTCAGGACCGGCTTCTGCAGGTGCTGCCCAAAGCAACAGCGCCGCGAGGGCTGCTGCGGGAACTGCTACTGATCGAGTCGATGTCAGCATTCGCAGCCGAGGCCGTCCTGATCGCGGTCCAGCTTGGGCTGGTATTTGTCGCTGCTCGACGGGATGTCGCAGTCGCCGTTCTGCTTGGCTTCAGTGCAGTTGTTGTACGGCGCTAACGGCACCGGATCGGCGGTTGCCGACGCTGCGGAACCGATGGCGAGTGCCCCGAATACGGTGGCGATCAGTAGTCCGATTGTGCGGATCACGAAACGATCCCCCTTTCCTGAGCCCCAAACAGGTCGACTAACAGGCTATGGCGATCTGAGTGCGCGTATTACAGATCGGCACGAAGTAGGGGCGTTAGTCCTTTCGACAGGGCGGGGCGGGGGATTCCACATGGACATGGGACCAAATTCAGCACGATGAGCGGCCGGACTGTCCCGCTGCACCCGTCGCGTACAGAATGCGGACATGGCACCCGTCGCCTCGCACTACGTCAGCCGACGCCGCGCCGAGGACGCACTAGAGCTGCGTGCGCTCGCCTACTCATGGCAGGAGATCGCCGACAAGCTCGGTTACCGCTCGCGCTCGGCGGCGCACACCGCCGTTAGCCGACTACTCGCCTCGACCCGCCGCCCGACCGTGGCCGAGCAGCGCACCGAGTCGGCCGAGCAGCTTCGCGTGATGCGGCGGCGGCTGTTCGACCACCTGGCGGTCGCCGACCGCGACGGCGACGCCGACACCGCGACCAAGGTCGCCCGCGAGATACGCGCCAACCTCGACAGTGCCGCCCGGCTCGACGGGCTGAACGCTCCGCAGCGCACCGAGGTCAACGTGGCCGTCGACGTGTCCCCGAGCCTGGCGGCTGCGGAGTGGCTGCGCCAGGTCGCTGCCGCACAGCCAGCCACGGCCCTGCCTTCTATGCCCTCCGCGCCGCCCGTGATCGACGCCGAGGTGATCGGATGACCTCGACCGCCAAGCCCGTCCCCGACCTTGCCGCCGCCGAGGCGGTCGCGGTGCTCATGAACAGCGTCAGCGAGGGCCGGCTGACCGCCGCGACGCTCGCCGAGGCCGCCGAGGCCCGCTGCCGGGAGCTGTTGGGGCAGTGCGACGGCCCGAGCGATCCGCTCTGGCCTGTCCACGTCGAGATCGCTCGCCAGGTGCTCGGCCACGGTGGACTCCCGGCCTCTGAGCTGGCGCAATGGCTCTCAGTGGCCCGTAGCCGCGAGAACCCGCACGCCAGTACGGCGACACCAGGCGACGGCGTTTCGTCGCTCTCCGGGCCGCACAGCCCCGATTCGGGAGACGTGGTTCCCGGCAGCGACGCACAGTCGAAACCTGTTGTACCAGAACCGAACACAGTAGACACAGGGGACATATTGGCCGATATCCCGCCCGAGGTGCTCGCCAAGGCCGAGGTGGCAGCGTTGGCGGTCATCGAGGACTACCGACGAACCCGAGGAGCCGAGCTGTGACCGGACTACTGGCCCGTATTCGTGACCTGCTCGCCACAGCCCCCGCCTCGGTCAGCTCGGCGACGCCCGGCACGACACCCGAGACCACACCCGACCCGGCACCGGAGGCTGAGGCACCGCACCGTGAGCACCTTTACGGGTCCGTGTACCGAGTTTGCGTGCCGTTCGATGAGCTGATGGCCGAGCGGGGCCGCACCGGCACGGCTGGCCACTACCGCCGCAGCCTGACGCCGAGCGACACCGAGCGGCAGCGGGAGGCAGCCGGTCGCGGGAGGGACGTTCTATGGCCGTCCGAGGCCGACTGATCGACCCGTTTCCCTTCTGCCGGTTGGGACACCCTTGGCCCACTGGACCCGAGCGGCGGGCTGCTAGGTGCGGCAGAAACATGTTCTGAGCTGGGTTGATGCCGAGAGGCAGAACCCTCGACCACTTGATCGCCTCTCGGACGGACGACTGATGTCAACACAAAACCGCAGGTCAGAGCGTTTTACCGTCACCGGCCCCGAACAGGCCGCGCACGCCCTCGCCGCCGCCGAACACCTAGCCCAACAGCGAGCCAAACGGGTGCCGACAACACCGCACGAACTCGGTCGGCGGCTGGTGCCCGGATACCGGATCACCCCGGCGGTCGCGCTGATCGGTCTGGCGATTGACCGCGCCATCCGCGAACCCGACCAACGGCTCATCATCTCGATGCCGCCGCGTGAGAGTAAGAGTACGACCGCCGCCGTCCTCGGCACGCTGGCCGCGCTACGGCACAACCCCGACGCCCGAATCATCCTGGCCAGCTACGCCGACGAGCTGGCCGAACGCCACAGCCGCGAGACCCGGCGGCTGATCGCCGAGCACGGCGACCTGCTCGGCCTCGCCCTGTCACCGGACAAGTCAGCAGCAGGACAATGGACTCTCGACGGCCGCCGGGGCGGACTGCTGGCCTCCGGACTGCTGTCCGGCCTGACCGGGCACGGCACCGACAGCCTGCTGCTGGTCGATGACGCCGTTAAGAACATGCAGGAGGCCGACTCGTCGGCGCTGCGCCGCCGGGTGGTCGAGGAGTTCCGTTCTACGCTGCTCACCCGTGTCGAGCCAGGTGCGTCGGTGGTCGTCCTTGGCACGAGGTGGCATCGGTCAGACCTCATCGGCACGTTGCTGGCCGCGGAACCGGACCGCTGGCGGCACATCTCGATTCCGGCCGTTGCCGAGCCGGGCATCCCTGACAGCCTCGACCGCGCGCCCGGCGAGGTTCTCGTGTCGGCGGTGGGCCGCACACCGGAGCACTTCGCCGACCTGCGCCGCTCGCTCGGCGAAAGGGCCTGGTACGCCGAGTTCCAAGGTGTTCCCGCCTCGCCGGACGGCAACGTGATCCGGCGGGACTGGCTCGACCAGTGGCGATTGCCGACGCTGCCCGAGCGTCCGGTGCGCACCGTCGTCGCCGTCGATCCTTCCGATTCCGGTCAGGGTGACGCTGCGGGGATCGTCGCGGCCAGCCTGACCCGCGACGGCGTGGTGGTGATCCACCGGGACAACTCGCAGCCCATGACACCCGAGCAATGGGCAAGGGCCGCAATCGAATTGGCGCAGGATGTCGGCGCGTCAGAGATCGCGGTGGAGACCTTCACCGCCCGCGAGGGCTACCTGAGCGTCCTGCGCAACGCGATGAACCGACATCGGCTGCCGCACGCGGTACGGGTGTCGAGCTGGCCGCCCAAAGGCAGCGACCGGGGCCGTGGTGACGCTCTCGCCAGGTCGGCCAAGCTGATTCAAGGGCTGGAGACCGGCACCGTGCGCCTTGCCGGATACCTCGACAATTTCGAGGCTCAGGCGACCGCCTGGCAGGCCGGTGTCCACCAGCCCGATTGCCTGGCGGCGGCGGTGATCGCGCACGATGTGCTGAATCACGGCGGGGTCATCACCATCGTGTCGCCGCTCGACGCCGAGCGCCGCGCACGCCGGGCCGGTCACGGGCTGGCTCGCAGCGTTACCGCTCGTCGGGCACGTACGTGGGCCGAGGTGTTCACCGGCAATACCGTGTGAGCCGAGCAGCGCGGCAGCGGCGTTGCACCCCTGTTTGGTCTCATCGAGGCATGGCAACGAACGCCCTCAGCGACCCGGCTGCGCTGACCCCGAGCCAGTGGTCAGCACGCCTCGCATCGTTTCTCAGCCGTGGCCGCCGCAACGATGACCCCGACGTGATCGCCTGCCGCGAGGCACTCGCCTATTGGCGGTGCCGCCGCGTAATCGACGCCGAGCGCGACCACCTCAGCCGCGCCGTGATCCCGGCGCTGGCCGACATGCTCCGTCGCCCGCACCACGCAGTGAGCGCATGAACTGGCGTCGTCGCCCCGCCCCGGTCAATATCCCGCCCCCTGCCGCGTACACGCAGGACGAGCAGCGC
>JAUPKO010000627.1 GCA_030837395.1 Actinomycetota bacterium
AGCGCCCCGTGGAACATCGCGTTATTGACCACCCGGGGGGAGTCCTTGATTTGTACCAGGAAGCCGCCGATCAGCGCTGCGAGACCGAGGAAGTGCAGGACTACCAATACGTGTTCGAGGAATTCCATGGCCGCCACCCTATCTGGCGCGAACCTCAGCCCCGGTTGCCCTCGCCGTAGGCGGGATACTGGCGACCTCGAGGCTCGACGTCCGCCGCGGCCTCGTTGCCCCACACCTGCCAGCCGTCGCGTGGGTAGCGGGCGAACAACTCCAGGTAGGGCCCGGGCGAGCAGGCCTCGATGATGTCGTACTGCTCGTCCGGCTTGCGGGAGTGCTCGCGCTTCTGGGATTCGATCATGTTGACCTGCCGGCGGGCGGGAGCGAGGGTGCGCATGGACCCACGCACCCCGAACAGGAGGAGTTCGGTGACGTTGCGGAAGTAGAAGCCCACCCCGCGGCCGTCCGGGCCACCGTCCTTGCGCCGCTTGGCCCAGACCAGATTGCTGACGTAGCGGAAGCCCCAGGACTCCATGACCGCCAGCCCGTCGGGCAGCAGGGCGTTGGGCACCCAGAGGTAGAGGTGGGCGTTGTCGCTGACGTGATCTGCCACCGGCAGCGCCCGGATGGCGTCCAGCGGCATGGTGTCGTAGCGGTCCAGCCGACGGTGTTCGGGAGCGACCTTGCCGGTGCGGTTCTGAAAGCGCCATGGCGGATCGGCCAGCACTGTGGCGAAGCCCCCGTCGATGCTGGGCAACGGGTCGGGGGCAGGATCGGCCGCAACATCCGCACGTAGCGGCGGGACGGGGGCGAGTCTGGCCGCCCGAGCAGCTCCGGTGCGCTGTGCCATCGGGTAATCTCCAGTCGGGTCGGCGGGTGGTGGGTGGTGCCTTGGGGCCCGCGGGGGCCTCGGGTGCGGTCTGACGCGGGGTGGGTGCGTCGACCGCCTTGCAGCGACTGTGCCACAGGGGTCCGACGCTGGCCACGCCGCGCCACGGGGGAATCTAGAAGACCGTGCCCGACTGGGTGTGAGCCCCATCGACGTCGTCCACGAAGCACGCCCGAGTGATGCCGAACGCCAGGACCGGGCAGCCACCGCCCCCACCCCCGTCAACTTTCGGGATCAGCTTGCCCAGGTGTGTGGTCGAGTTGCCATAGCTCTTGCCCTTGCCGAGGTCATCGAACACCTGCTGCAGCTCCGAACTGCGAGTCACGATCACGCCCACCCCGATGGCGCGGAGCTCAAACAGCAGCCGGAAATTGTTGAGGTCACGGTCGAAGAACGGGTCCTTGTTGTTCCACTCCACCTCTAGCGCGACGCCGCCTTTGAAGCAGTCGACCTTGTGGGTGGGAGCGTCATACGCGCGTCCGTCGACCAGGATCTTGGTGTCGAAGCCGTGCTCGATCCATCCCCGCCGGGCCAGCGGCTCGTCCAGGCGCTTGGCGATCGGCGACTTGGAGCCGCCCGCCGACTCGACCTCGCTGCGGCGCAACTCGAAACCCGAGAGGACCGCCACGATGTCGGCCCACTCGGTCGGATAGGCGGCCTGCAGGATCGCCGTGGCATTGCGCCACTCGAACACGTCGAACCGGCTCGACAGTTCCGGCGGGATCAGATGCAGCGTGGACACGGCAGCGATCGTAGCCCGAGCCTCCGGCCGCACCACCGTGATCATCGGGTCGAACGTACCCGATGGGGCCACTTTCGACCCGACGGTCATGCGACTTGGACCCAGATCAATCGGGCCGCACCGGCTGAAGCCAGTCCGTTAGGCGAGCAACCTGCGCTGGGACTCCCAGGCCGCTTCCGCGGCCACCGAGGCAGTTTCCGCCTGTGCGATTTCGTCGTCGACCTCATCGGGAAAGCCCGAGTAGTACGTCAGCGCGAGTTGCACCTTGGCCGGGGGCAGGACCAGCGCTTCCGCGGCAGCGGTGACCGCAGCCTCTCCCCGTTCGTCGATTTCGCGCAGGACTTTGATGACCTCCCAGATGTCCGGCCCAATCGCAAGAGCGGCTCGACGCCCGCTGGGCCCATCCTTGAAAACAACTCCCGGGTACTCGGCCATTCGGAGCCCTTCATCAACTAGGCGATGGGCCACACCCGACGCGGTTGCACCCGGCATGGACTGGGCCCGACGACGCAGCCGGAGCAACACGTCGTCCTCAAACCGAATCGACAGTGACGTACTCATGCAGTAAGGGTAGTGATTGCGCTACATCCGGACCAGACTAGTCACGGGCCGCTGATGGAGGTACGCGAGTGCCAACGCCTTGTCCGACCCTGATCCGCTGGCCGGCACGAAGGTGAGACCGAAGCCAATGATCGTGGTCGTCGCTCGAGATCACGCGCATCTCCACGGACGAGTGCCGCTTCGAACGTCGCGGGAGACTCAACCCGCTCTGCAACTCAGGTGACAGCGGTCGTACGCCCGCTAGCTGCACCCTCAATCGCCGGTGACAACAGCACCAGAGGTGACACACCAATTTGCTCGGCAATGCGTTCCACCGACTTCAGGGTGAGGTTCCGCTCACCCCGCTCGACCCCGCCCATATACGTACGATGCACGCCGATCACCTCCGCGAAGGCCTCCTGGCTGAGCTGCCGCCGCTCGCGATAGGCGCGCAGGTTGCGACCGAGCGTCTTCTGCAGGTCGCCTTCCACGAGAACAAGTCCACGTGGGGTGCTACTTCTAGGTCTACATACTTATGAGTAGCATGAATGGGCGGCGGGGTGCCGCACTCGCCGCGCCAGAAGGGGGTGAAGACAGGTGTTGCAGCCCATCCATCCCACGCGGCACCTGCGCCTCTCCTACGATGCAACTCGCCTCCACGCCCGCAGACTCGCGGTCGCGGGTGCGAATGCAATCATCAACCGCGGAGTGGTCTTCCGCACGACTGGCCGCCTTAACCGCAGGACGGGTTCTCTCGCGTCAGTCTTTCTGGTCTATCCGGCGAGGGACGAGTATGCACTGGCGTACGTGTATCCAGAGCGCATCGAAAGCATTCGTTGGCACCCTTGGCCCGTCGGACTTATCCGCCAGAACGGCAGATTCGCGATCATGTTCGGTGTCTCCTCCAACGACTCGCACTTCCGCGCGTCGCGGCACACTCGTGATCTTGAATCCCTCGTCGATCGGATGGAGAACCTCCGGACCATCCTCGGCGCCGAACAGAAGACCTTCGCCGGCGTCCTACCTGGCCTGCTCGCCCAGCGCGGAATCATCACCGACACGCCAGAGGCCGACATCACCGCGACCGTGGTGGTGAAGGCGGTCGCCGCTCTCAAGCACGAGGCTCACCTTTCGCCAGCGACACCAGTGATCGTCCTCGGCGGGGCAGGCTACGTCGGCCGCCGGGTCGTTGCGGGCCTCCCTGCACAACATCGAGTTGAGGTGGTCGACAGCGTTCATGGCCTCCCCTCAAGGCTTCCAAGTGACCTCCGCGGGAAGCCTGCCATCCTCCTCAACGTGGCAGCCCCTGGTGCTATCGGTGACCACATGGCGGGTCTATGGCCGGAATTGCTCGTCCTCAACGAGGTGTATCCGGAACCGATTCCCGCTGAACTTGCTGCCCTGGCGGACCGAGGTGTCGCCTGCTTCCACCTCGCCGGAGTCAAGGCCAGGGCCTTCCCACCGTTTCCGGCGGCCTATGCCGGCGCGATCCCCTGCTGCGCAGCCTGGCCGAGCGACGACCTCCAGCCGGTGCTCCGACACATGCCCCCCACACGCGACCCACGATCAGGAGTCCATCAGTGATCCAGGTACCCGTCCCGACATCACCTACGAAGACAATCCTCAACGCGGTAGCGAACCTCCTGGCCTGGCCCCTTCGCAACCTTGGAAAGCACATCTCCCTCGGCGGTTAGCCACTGGCCGTGACGGGAACGGAGCCTCACCACACCTGGCGGGCGCACGTCACAGCAGCCTGCGGAGAGCGTGCACCTGCACGAGGAAGACCTCGTACATCAGCCCGTCGGGTTTGAAGTCGAGGATTCGCACTTCCATGTGCCCATCCACGAACTCAAGGATGAGCACCGCAGACTCGACGCAGGCCAGAGAGCCTCCCACTCGGACGGAGTCGATGGACACTGACGGCAGCGCCCCCTGTGCGGCCCGCTGCCGTCAACGGGCCAGTTCCCTGGACTCTGTGGCGACAACTTCAGCCCCCGGCGCCAACTCGAAGAATTCCGCAAGTGCGCCCGAACTGCCCGTCCGTAGTCGCTCGACAAGTCCGGGGACCTCCTCGGCGAGCGCCACGAAGTCATCGGCACACGTTGGTGGCGTGGACGATGACGTCCGTTCACTTGGCGTCATGCTTCCTCCTTGATGTCCCAACGTGAGAGGGCCGCAGGGAGGGACCGCCCACCTCAGTCTAGCCTCGCCAAACCATCCCCACGGATTCGTGCGCACCTCTGTGGACGGCCCGCTCTGATCGCTGCCGAAACCCCTCATTCCCGCGTCACGTCAACTGGCCAGGAACTCCTCCAACGCCTGGCGTGCGAGTGCCGAGACCGAGGTTCCGCGTTCAGCAGCAACGCGTTCGGCCTTCGCTCGCAGCTCCGGCGTCAACCTAAATGCGACCTTCGGTGAATGTCGGCTCTCTCCCGTGAGCGACGGGCGGCCCGCCTTCATCGGGAACACAGCATCGATCTGTCCTGCCTCGACGGCCTTGTCCACCTCGGCGACGATCCGATCAACCGCAATGCGGTCCAGCACAGTGCCATCGCCGAGTAGGTCCAGTTCGGGCTTCCGCTTCGTCATTCCTTCCTGCCTTCCTCGTATAGGTTCCGGTACTTCGACCGCAAATCCATGGCGTGGATGATCAGCAGAACGCCTCGGTCATTGACCGCGATGACCTCCAGTACTCGCCCACGGCCCACCTTGTGTTTCCTCGCGCTCTGCGCGAATCGAACAGCCACCCGACCATTGTGTCCCCCATAATCACACAGTGGGGTCGCTCAAGGCAACTTGTGGATAACTCAGCGAGGCCGATGATCGCACGCGTGGCCCACCACACTGCGAGGTACCAGCTCCGCGACTACTCCCACTCGATGGTGCCCGGGGGCTTGCTCGTCACGTCCAGCACCACCCGGTTTACCTCCGGCACCTCGTTGGTGATCCGGCTCGAAATCTTGGCGATCACCTCGTAAGGCAAGCGCGACCAGTCCGCCGTCATGGCGTCCTCGCTCGACACCGGCCGCAGCACGATCGGATGGCCGTAGGTCCGCCCGTCACCCTGCACCCCGACGCTGCGGACGTCTGCGAGCAGCACCACCGGGAATTGCCAGACGTCACGATCCAGCCCAGCCGCGGTCAGCTCCTCGCGGGCAATCGCATCGGCCGCGCGCAGCACCTCGAGCCGCTCGGGTGTGACCTCACCGATGATTCTGATCGCGAGCCCCGGACCTGGGAAGGGGTGCCGCCAGACGATTTCCGGTGGCAGGCCCAACTCCAGCCCCACCGCCCGCACCTCGTCCTTGAAGAGCGTCCGCAGCGGCTCCACCAAGTCGAACTGCAAGTCCTCCGGCAGCCCGCCAACGTTGTGGTGGCTCTTGATGTTGGCGGTGCCGGTGCCGCCACCGGACTCGACCACATCCGGGTAGAGCGTGCCCTGCACCAAGTAGCCGACCGTCTCACCATGGGCTCCGGCCTCGGCCACGACCTGCCCGGCCGCATCCTCGAACACCCGGATGAACTCTCGGCCGATGATCTTGCGCTTGGTCTCCGGGTCGGTGACCCCGGCCAGCGCCGACGCGAACCGCTCGCGAGCATCCACGACCATCAGCGCCACCCCCGTCGCGGCCACAAAGTCCTGCTCCACTTGCTCGGCCTCGCCGGACCGCAACAGCCCGTGATCCACGAACACGCAGGTCAACTGGTCCCCCACAGCACGCTGCACCAGCGCCGCCGCGACCGCCGAATCGACCCCTCCGCTGAGCCCGCAGATCACCCGTTCGTCACCCACTTGGGCCTGGATCCGCGCTACCTGCTCGTCGATCACCGACGACGTCGTCCACGTCCGCGGCACCTGCGCCACCTCGGCCAGGAAGGCCGTGAGGATCGCCTGACCGTGGTCCGTGTGCAACACCTCCGGGTGGAACTGCACCCCCGCCAGCCGCCGTTGCGGATCCTCGAAGGCCGCCACCGGCGCGCCCTCGGTTGTGGCCGTCACGGTGAAGCCGGTCGGCGCCGCCACGACGGCATCGCCATGGGACATCCACACCCGCTGCTCGTTAGGCATGTCGGCGAACAAGACCCCCGGGTCGGTCACTGTCAACTCCGTGGCGCCGAACTCCCGCCGGCCGGTCTTGTCCACGGTCCCACCGAGGGCGCGCGCCATGGCCTGGAAGCCGTAGCAGATCCCAAACACCGGCACCCCGGCCTCGAACAGCGCGGGGTCCACCGCCGGGGCACCGTCGGCGTACACGCTCGCCGGACCACCGGACAGCACGATCGCCGCGGGCGCCTTGGCCAGCAGGTCGGCCACCGGCATCGTGTGCGGCACGATCTCGGAGTAGACGTCGGCTTCCCGCACGCGACGAGCGATCAACTGCGCGTACTGCGCTCCGAAGTCGACGACGAGGACGGGGTGCGCGGCGGCAGCATCGGGCATGGGCCGACTCTAGGGCATGGTGCGCGGGCCCCCCGGCCACGGGATGTACCGCGGCCGAGGGGGCGCGGACCTAACTGGCAGCCACCGGCACCGACGGCATCCCGAGGTCGACCGGCAACCGCCAGGCACCCTGGGCGTGGTCGGGCACCACCGGGTTCTTGGGGGCCACCGCGGCAAGTCGTTGGTACGGCTGGCCCTGCTCTGGACGCAGGTCCTCCTCGCCCCGGTTCGGCCATAACGCCATGGCCCGCTCGGCCTGCGCAGTGATGGTCAGCGACGGGTTCACGCCCAGGTTCGCCGTCACCGCGGCGCCGTCCACGACGTGCAGGCTGGGGTAGCCGTGCACTCGGTGGTAGGGATCGATGACACCCCGCTCAGGGGTCTCGGAGATGACCGCGCCGCCGACGAAGTGGGCTGTCATCGGCGCGTTGAGCGGCTCGCCGATGTTGCCGCCGGGGATGCCGCCGATGACCTTCGCCAGGCGTCGCACAGCCTCGTTGGCGACCGGGATATAGGTGGGGTTGGGCTCACCCTCCCCTTGCTTGCTGGTGAGTTTGATCCGACCGGTGAGGGTCTTCTTACCCGACACCGTGACCGAGTTGTCCAGGTTCTGCATCACGAGCGCGATCACGCCGCGCTCGGACCACTTGCGCACGTTGGCGCCCTTGATCGTGGACTTGGGGTCCTTGACCATGGTTTTGAGCCACGTCTTCCACCGGGGCACGCCCGGCTCCTCGTCGGTGAGGACGGTCTGCAGCATCCCCATGGAGTTGGAGCCCTTGCCGTAGCGGCACGGCTCGATGTGGGTGTGCGGCTCCGGGTGGAAGCTCGACGTGATCGCCACACCCTCGGTGTAGTCCTCACCGGTGGTGGCGCCGACAGCACCCACCAGAGACTCGGAGTTGGTGCGGGAGAGGAAGCCGAGCCGATCGGAGATCTTGGGCAGCACGCCGGTGGCCTTCATCCGGTGCAGCAACTTCTGGGTGCTGTAGGTGCCCGCCGCCACGATCACCTGATCTGCGGTGAACTCGCGTCGGGGCCCGGGACGGCCGGTGCGCTTGGTCACCACCCGCCAGGGCCCACCGTCTGCGTCGGGCTCGATGCTGGTCACCATGGTCAATGGGAAGACCTCAGCCCCGGCCTGCTCGGCCAGGCCGAGGTAGTTCTTGGGCAGCGTGTTCTTGGCGTTGTGACGGCAACCGGTCATGCACTCGCCACACTCGATGCAGCCCGAGCGCTGCGGGCCGACGCCGCCGAAGTACGGGTCCTCGCTGGGCACCCCGGCACCCTGGCCGAAGTAGACACCGACTGGAGTGAGGGTGAAGGTGTCCCCCACGCCCATCTCGTCGGCGACCTGCTTCATGGCGCGGTCCGAAGGAGTCATGGTCGGGTTCTGCACCACCCCGAGCATCCGGGTCGCCTGGTCGTAGTAGGGCGAGAGCTCGTCTTCCCAGTCCGTGATGTCGCGCCACTGCCGGTCTTCGAAGAACGGCTTCTTCGGCACGTAAAGGGTGTTGGCGTAGACGAGCGAACCGCCGCCCACCCCGGCCCCGGCGAGCACCATAACGTTGCTCAGCAGGTGGATCCGCTGGATGCCCGTAAGGCCCAGCGCCGGCGCCCACAGGAACTTGCGCAGCCGCCAGGTGGTCTTGGGGAAGTCCTCGTCGCGGAACCTGCGCCCGGCCTCGAGGACCGCCACGCGGTAGCCCTTCTCGACCAACCGCAGAGCCGACACCGAGCCGCCGAAACCGGACCCGACGATGACGACGTCGTAGTGACCTTCGTGTTTCATCTGTTGCCTTCCTACTTCATTCCGAGACGGCGCATGATCGCCACCGACGTGATCAAGCCTTCGCCCCACACCTTGTCCGACACTCCGTCCGGCCGTGTGAAGCCCTGCACCCGTTGCACCGCGACGTTCTTGATCTCGGTGTACTTGAGCAACCCCTCCTTGCCGTGACGCCGGCCCAACCCCGACGCCCGGAAGCCCCCCATCGGGGCATCGACGCTGGCCCAGGCCGCACCGTAGCCCTCATTGACGTTCACGGTCCCCGCGTCCAACTGCCGAGCGATGTCTTTGCCCCGCCTCGTGGACGACGTGACGACGGAGGCGTTGAGGCCGTACTCGGTGTGGTTGGCGCGCTCGATGGCTTCCTCCACCGAGTCCACCCGGTAGACGCTGACCACCGGCCCGAAGGTCTCGGTGAAGCTCAGGATCATCTCCCGGGTGACGTCGACCAGGATCGTCGGCTCGTAGAAGTAGGGTCCGACGTCGGGCCGAGGCCGCCCACCGGCGAGCACCCGCGCCCCCTGCGCCACCGCGTCGTCGACATGTTCAGTGACCCGGGCCAGTTGCCGCCCGGAGATCAGCGAACCGATGTCCGCCCCCCAACCGATCCCCGCCCCCAACTCAAGGGCATCGGTGCGCCGCACGAACGCGCTGATGAACTCGTCGTAGACGTCGGTGTGGATGTAGATCCGCTCCATCGAGATGCACAACTGCCCGGTGTTCGAGAAACTCGCCGCGACGGCGATCCGGGCCGCCCGCTCGACGTTGACATCGTCGGCGACGATCATGGCGTTCTTTCCGCCAAGTTCCATCGAGCAGGCGATCAACCGCTCGCCGCAGCGTGCTGCGACCTTGCGCCCAGTCGCCGTGGAGCCGGTGAACATCACGTAGTCGGCGCGGTCGATCACGTACGGCCCGACTTCCGGGCCCTCGCCGCTGACCACGTTGAGGACTCCTTCGGGCAATCCGGCCTCCAGCATCTGCTCCACGACCCACAGGGCGGTGAACATGGTCTGGGTGTCGGGTTTGAGCACCACGGCGTTGCCGGCCATGAGGGCCGCGATCGCATCGGTGATCGCCAGCGTGAGGGGGTAATTCCACGGCGAGATGATGCCAACGACGCCGAGCGGCACGTGGTGTACGCGGGTGGCGGTCAGCACCGGGATGGCCCCGCGTCGGGTGTTACTGCGCAGCACCTTCTCGGCCGTGCGTGCGTAGTAGCGGGCGGTGATCAGCACGTCGCCGAGCTCCTCGGCCGCCGACCCGCGCGCCTTGCCGGTCTCGAGTTGGACGATGTCCAGGCCTTGCTGGCGGCGCGAGTACACCAGATCGTGGAACCGCAACATGATGCGGGCCCGCTCGGCCACCGGCAACGCGCCCCAGATCGGTTGCCGACGCCGCGCAGTGCGGAACGCGACCTCGACGTCCTCCTCGCTGGACGAGTACACGAAAGGCAACTCGGACCCGTCGAACGGTGCCGTGCCGGTCGTCACCCCGCTTCGCTCCGACGACGTGACCCGCGAGCGCAGCAGCCGGACCAACTCGGCAGACATGACTGAGTCGGCGAGGAGGGTGCTGGTATCCGGTGCGGCATCGACATCGATTGACATGCCGCTCAGCGTAAGCGCAATTGACGCGCGCGTCAGCCCCGACTCAGTAACGATCCGTTGGGTTTAGGAGGCCCGCACCACAACGTCGACCCGTTGGAACTCCTTGAGATCCGCGTATCCGCACGTGGCAACCGCCCGTCGCAGGGCCCCTCCGATGTTCATCAGGCCGTTACTCATGCCCGAGGGGCCGCGCAGGATGTCCGCCAGACCACCGACCGTGCCGAGTTCGACGAGCTCACCCCTGGGCAGATTGGCGTGCACGGCCTCCATACCCCAGTGCCGGCCGTGGCCTGGCGCCTCGGTGGCGCGGGCGAGCATCGAACCGACCATCACGGCGTCGGCACCGCACGCCATCGCCTTAACGATGTCGCCGGTGCTGCCCATGCCGCCGTCGGCGATCACATGGACGTAACGGCCGCCGGACTCGTCGAGATAGTCGCTGCGGGCGGCGGCGACGTCGGCGATCGCCGAGGCCATGGGCACCCGCACCCCGAGCACCTGGTGCGTCGTGTGGGTGGCCCCTCCCCCGAAGCCCACCAGCACCCCCGCCGCCCCGGCCCGCATCAGGTGCAGCGCGGCCGAATGCGTCGCTACACCGCCGACCACCACGGGTACGTCGAGGTCGTAGATGAAACGCTTGAGGTTCAGCGGGGCGGCCGAGGTGGAGACGTGCTCGGCGCTGACGGTGGTGCCTCGGATGACGAAGATGTCGACGCCGGAGTCGATGACGATCTCCGCGAACTCCTCGGCCCGCTGCGGCGAGAGCGCACACGCCACAGTGATGCCCAGGTCGCGTAGTTCGCGTACCCGGGTGCGCATGAGCTCAGGGGAGATTGGCGTGCGGTAGAGCTCCTGCAACCGCGGCACGGCGTTGTCCGGCGCCAACTGGCGAATCTCTGCCAGCACCGCCTCGGGATCCTCGTAGCGGGTCCACAGGCCCTCCAGGTTGAGCACCCCCAGTGCCCCGAGCTCGCCAAGCATCGCGGCTGTCGTGGGCGACACCACCGAATCGGTGGGCGCGGCCAGCACCGGCAGGTCGAACGAGTAGGCGTCCAGCCGCCAGGCCGTCGAGCAATCCTGCGGATCGCGGGTACGCCGACTGGGCGCAATTGCGACATCGTCCAACGAATACGCCACCCGGGCGCGCTTGCCCCGGCCGAGTTCCACTTCGGTCACAGGCCAGAGACTACGCCCCAGCGGCTGCGTGTGAGCGGAACACGATCAGCTGTGCCGGTAGTTGGGTGCCTCGACGGTCATCTGGATGTCGTGCGGGTGGCTCTCGCGCAGGCCCGCAGCGGTGATCCGAACGAATCGCCCGCGTTCCTGCAAGTCCGCGACGGTCGCCGCCCCGGCGTAGCCCATAGACGCGCGCAGGCCGCCGACGAGTTGGTGAGCGACCACAGCGAGCCGGCCGCGGTACGGCACCTGACCCTCGATGCCCTCGGGCACGAGTTTGTCGTCGCTGAGAACGTCGTCCTGAAAGTACCGATCCTTGGAGTATGAGGTGCTCTGCCCCCGCGACTCCATGGCCCCAAGGGAGCCCATACCGCGGTACTGCTTGTACTGCTTGCCGTTCACGAACACGATGTCGCCGGGGGCCTCGTCGCAGCCGGCCAGCAGGGAGCCGAGCATCACCGAGTCGGCACCGGCCACCAGTGCCTTGGCAATGTCGCCCGAGTACTGCAGTCCACCGTCTCCGATCAGCGGCACCCCGGCCTCCCGGCAGGCCCGTGCCGCCTCATAGATGGCGGTCACCTGCGGCACTCCGACCCCGGCCACCACCCGCGTGGTGCAGATCGACCCGGGTCCCACGCCAACCTTGACTCCATCAACACCGGCATCGATGAGGGCCTGCGCCCCCTGGCGGGTGGCGACGTTGCCGCCGACGACCTCGACCCGGCCCGTCCCGGCAATCTTGGCCACCATGTCCAGCACCGCGCGCGAGTGCCCGTGTGCGGTGTCCACCACCAGGAAGTCCACCCCGGCGTCGACCAGCGTCATGGCGCGCTCGTAGGCGTCCTCACCCACCCCGACAGCCGCCCCCACCACCAACCGACCGTCCGAATCCTTGGTGGCGTTCGGATACTGATCGCGCTTGATGAAGTCCTTGACCGTGATCAACCCCCGCAGAACACCGTCGGCGTCCACCAGTGGCAACTTCTCGATCTTGTGTGAGCGCAGCAGATCCAGGGCGGCTTCACCGTCGATGCCCACCGGCGCCGTCACCAACGGCATGGCGGTCATCACATCGCGCACCCGCAGTCGCAGGTCAGTCTCGAACCGCATATCCCGATTCGTGACGATGCCCAGCAGCCGACCGGCCTGGTCCACCACAGGCAGACCGGAGATGCGGTACTTGGCGCACATCTGGTCGACCTCGGCCAACGTCTGGTCCGGCGCACACGTCACCGGGTCCGAGACCATCCCGGCCTCTGAACGTTTGACCATGTCGACCTGCGTCGCCTGGTCCGCGATCGACAGGTTGCGGTGCAGCACGCCGGCGCCGCCCACGCGCGCCATCGCGACGGCCATCCGCGCCTCGGTGACGGTGTCCATGGCGCTGGACACCAGCGGAACGGCGACGCGGATCGACCGGGTGAGCCGGGTGCCGGTGTCGACGTTACTCGGAATCACCTCGGATTCGGCCGGCAGCAGCAGCACGTCGTCGTAGGTGAGCCCCAGCAAACCGAACTTGTCGTCGTCCTCCATGGCGCAAGGCTACCCACGTCGACCTGGGCCCCTCGTCAGTGCAGCAGGCCCCAGCGAAATCCGTTGGCCACCGCGCCCGCCCGATCAGTTGCGCCCATCTTGCGGTAGAGCCTGCGGGCGTGGGTCTTGACCGTGTCCTCTGCCAGGAACAGCTCGCGGCCGATCTCCGCGTTCGACAGTCCACGGGTGATGCCCTCGAGGACCTGCTGTTCGCGGGCGCTGAGCACGGGACGGTTGTTCGAGGGCGGGCCGACCCGACTGCCGCTGGGCCCACCGGACTCGAGCACCAGCGCCAACAAGGCGGCGAACTCCTCGTGCGAGGCGTCCTTGGCGATGTAGCCGCGGGCACCGGCCTCCACCGCGAGGCCCACACCTTCGGCGTCGTGCGGTGTGGCCAGCATGATGATGGCCGCCGGGGGGTGGGCCTGATGCAGTCGTCGGGCGGCCTCCACGCCACCCATTCCGGGCATCCGCACATCCATCAGCACCACATCGGTGTGCTCGGACTCGAATCGCAGCAACGCATCCTCGCCGGAACTGACGGTCAACACGCGATCAATACCCCCGATCATCGCCACCGCCCGACGCACCGTCTCCCGCTCGGCCGCCACGTCATCACAGATCAACACGCTGGGCACCGCCGACACCTCCTCACCCGGTCGCCCTGGATTCGCCCCTCGTTCATGACTGTACCGGCCGACCCGGGCCGACCCTGCAATCAACGTGCCAGCAGCGGGGCGACGTCGGGCCGCTGCAACCAGGTGCCGGCCAGTTCCGGCGGAAGGTCGGCAGCCATCAGCCGGACCGCGTGCTCGGCCGATCGTCGGCTGTGTTCGGCCAACTGCGGATCCGTGGCCGCCAGCCAGTTGGCCAGCAGCCCGCGAGTCGCCCAGACCAGCGGCCAAGCGCCCAGTGACTCGGCGAGCAGAGCGCCCCGCCCGAGGGTGGTCAGGGCGTTGGGGTCCCCGGCCGCCTGTTGGCTCACCCCGAGGAACGACAGGCTCTTGGCCACGTGCCTGGGAGCCCCCACCCGCTCAGATTCGGCCACCGAGCGTGTCAACGCGGCGATGGCGTCGTCGGGGCGCCCCCACGACAGCGCCACCTCGCTTTGCACCCAGCCCAGCCGCACCCGCTCGCGCCACCAGTCCGGGGTGTCCGCACACAATTTGTGCGCCTCGGTGAGCAAGGTCATGGCATGCTCGCGGTCCAGTCGCCCCACCGCGTCCGCCGTCCGCCCCAGTACCGACGTGAACTGCACCA
This sequence comes from Actinomycetota bacterium, assembly GCA_030837395.1. Taxonomy (GTDB): domain Bacteria; phylum Actinomycetota; class Actinomycetes; order S36-B12; family UBA10799; genus JACJWR01. Next base: position 13,978 of record JAUPKO010000627.1, read on the forward strand.
CCGGGTCCCCCGGGGTCACCTGGCCGGCCCAGGTGTCGAAGGCCTCGGCATCGGCGAAGCGCCCCACCTGGCGGTGGATCGACGCCAGCGCACAAGCGCCCTCACCGGCATAATGACGCTCGTCGGCGGTGGGGTTGGCGGGCAGCACCAGCAGTGGGCGCAGGGCCGCTGCGGCCGAGCCGAACTGGCCGGCGGCACCCAAACAGACCCCGAGCAACCATTGCGCTCGCAGCCGCTCGGCCGGTTCCACGTAGCCTCCGGCCAGCAACTGTTGCAGCGGTGAGACGCCATCGGCCGGCCGGCCGTGGAACGCCGCGCGCTCACCCGCCTGCACCAACTGCACCTCTGCCACGGGCGAATGTTACGCCGCTCGGAGCAGTCGCGTGACCGCACCGGCGAGGTCGCAGACGAACGTTGCGCCCTCGGGCACGGGTTGCGACCACCCGGGACCGGCCAGGACCAGTGGCGGCTCAGGTCGAATCCTGGGCACGCTGGTCACACTCGCCGCCGAGTCCGCGGGCAGGTAGGCCCACACGAAGACGCTGCTGGGCCCGAGCCGACGCACCGCGGACGACAACGCCTCCGGCGGGGTGCGCGGCCCGAGCAGTCGCGCCTCCACCCCACGCTCGGCCAATGCGGCCGCGACGGCATAGACCGGTAGGCAGTGGTCCTCCTTCGGGGCGCAGGCCAGCAGCGCGGGACGGGTGCTGCGGGGCGCCTCGCGGGCCACGGTGGCCGTCAGTTCCGCGCTGACCACCTGACTCAGCATGTGCTCGACGTCCACTCCGGTGCCCGTGCGGGCCCACTGCCTCCCAGCCGTCACCAACACCGGGCGCAGCACCTCATCCCAGGTCCACATCACTCCGCGGGACTGCAGGCTGCGGCCGATCAGCGAACCGCACGCGCGGGCGTCCAGCGCCTGGGCGGACGCGGTGAGGCCCCGCACCAACACGTCGCGGTCCGGGTAGTCCCCGGCCGGGAACATCGCGTCGCCGACGGCCAGTGGTCCGGACTCGACTGCGGGGGCCCGCCAGTCCCGAGCCACCTCTGCGGCATCGGCCACTCGCACTCCGGATCGGACCAACGTCTGCATGTGCTCGAGTCGGGCCACGTCATGTGCCGAGTAGCGACGGTGCGAGCCATCGGCGTGGTCGCTCGGGCCGATCCCGTAGCGCCGGTCCCAGGTGCGCAGGGTGGAGGGCGAGACCCCGAGGCGTCGGGCCACTGCGGCGACTGAAAGACCGGGCCCATCGGTCGGCGGCAGGTCGGGACTGGCGAACATCACGCCCCAAGTGTGACGGGAACCTCCGAATGCGCCACTCGACCCTCCGACGAGGGACCTCGATTCCTTGACATGTTGTTCACGTTTGCCTCTTGCATAACCTCTGCAACGATTGCTATCGTCGTGTTCACACACCACGAGGAGGTGCGAGATGGCCGACATCTCACGACTGCCAGGACCGAACGCCGATCGATGGGATTGGCAACTCGACGCTGCCTGTCGCGGCGAGGACCCCAACCTCTTCTTCCATCCCGAGGGCGAGCGTGGGGCGGCGCGCGAGGCCCGCGAGGCCGCCGCCAAGGCGATCTGCGCAACCTGCCCGGTGATGCTGCAGTGTGCCGAGCACGCGTTGGCCGTGCGTGAACCCTATGGCGTGTGGGGCCAGATGAGTGAGGACGAACGCGAGCGCATCTTCAGCGCCCGCCGGCTTGCCAAAGTCTGCTGACCATACCCTCCATGAACACGCCTGTGGGGCCGGCTGCGAAAGCCGGCCCCACGGGCGTTTGTTGCGTTCGGAACGATTGTCCGATCAGTGCACGGCACCCGGGTGGTGCGAGTGGCCGTGGCCTTCGTCCTCTTCCTCATCTTCGGGCTTCTCGACCACCAGCACCTCGGTGGTGAGCAGCATGGCGGCGACTGAGGCGGCGTTCTCCATGGCGGCTTTGGTCACCTTCACCGGGTCGATGACACCGGCGGCGACGAGGTCCTCGTAGATGTCGGTGCGCGCGTTGTAGCCCTCAGGCGGACCCAACTCGGCCACCTTCGAGATCACCACGTAGCCCTGCTCGCCGGCGTTCTCGGCGATCCAGCGCAGCGGTTCCATGATCGCCTTACGGACAATCGTGACACCGGCCTTCTCATCACCGGTCAGACCCAGATCGCCGTCAAGGGCGGAGGCGGCATGCACGAGGGCGGCGCCGCCACCGGCGACGATGCCCTCCTCGATCGCTGCGCGCGTGGACGACACGGCGTCCTCGATGCGCAACTTGCGCTCCTTCTGCTCCACCTCGGTGTAACCGCCGACCTTGATCACGCAGACGCCGCCGACCAGTTTGGCGAGCCGCTCTTGCAGCTTCTCGCGGTCCCAGTCCGAATCGCTGCGCTCGATCTCAGCGCGAATCTGCGCCTCGCGCTCGACCACGGCCGCGTGGTCGCCGGCACCTTCGACGATGGTGGTGTTCTCCTTGGTGACCACCACGCGGCGGGCACTGCCGAGGTCCTCCAGACTCACCTGGTCGAGCTTGAGGCCGATCTCCTCGGACACGACTGTGGCGCCGGTGAGGATCGCGATGTCCTGCAGGATCGCCTTGCGACGGTCCCCGAAGGCGGGGGCCTTGACCGCGACGGAGGTGAAGATGCTGCGCATCTTGTTGACCACCAACGTGCTCAGCGCCTCGCCATCGACGTCCTCAGCGATGATGAACAGCGCCTTGCCGGACTGGGCGACCTGCTCCAGGACGGGCAGCAGGTCTGCAATGTTGGACACCTTGCTCTGCACCAACAGGATGTAGGCGTCCTCCAGCACGGCTTCCATGCGCTCGGTGTCGGTCACGAAGTACGGCGAGATGTAGCCCTTGTCGAACTGCATCCCCTCGGTGTACTCGAGTTCAACGCCAGTGGTCTGGGACTCCTCGACGGTGATCACGCCATCAGCGCCAACCTTGTCGAAGGCCTCGGCGATGACCTCGCCGACCTCGGGGTCCTGGCTCGAGATGGTGGCAACCTGAGCGATCTCGGCACGGCCGTCCACGGAGCGCGAGTTGGCCACAAGCTCTGTGTTGATGGCCTCGACGGCGGCGTCGATGCCACGCTTGATGGTCAGCGGGGAGGCCCCGGCGGTGACCATACGCAGGCCTTCGCGGACCATGGCCTGCGCTAGCACGGTGGCGGTGGTGGTGCCGTCGCCGGCGATGTCATTGGTCTTGGTCGCGACCTCTTTGACGAGTTGCGCACCAAGGTTCTCGTAGGGGTCGGACAGCTCGATGTCACGGGCGATGGTCACGCCGTCGTTGGTGATGGTCGGGGCTCCCCAGGCCTTGTCGAGGACGACGTTGCGCCCCTTCGGGCCGAGGGTGACGCGCACGGTGTCGGCGACGCGGTTGACACCGCGTTCGAGCGACTTCCGAGCGGCGTCGTCGAATTCTAGAATCTTGGGCATGTGTTCTCCGCTGGTAAGTGGGTGCTCAGGGGGTGCGCGCACAACGCCCCGGGACCTGTGCGGACCCCGGGGCGTTGCGCGCGGCGCGGTTACTTCTCGACGATCGCGAGGACGTCGCGGGCCGACAGGATCAGGTACTCCTCGCCCTGGTACTTGATCTCGGTACCGCCGTACTTGGAGTACACGACGACGTCTCCGACGGACACGTCCATGGGGACGCGCTCGTCACCATCGTCGTTGAAGCGGCCCGGACCGACTGCGAGGACCTTGCCCTCCTGGGGCTTCTCCTTCGCGGTGTCCGGGATGACCAGACCCGACTGGGTCTTCTGCTCGGCGTCGAGCGGTTGCACGAGGATTCGGTCCTCGAGCGGCTTGATGGCGACCGACACGGTCTAACCTCCGTTGTGGGCACTAATGGGATACGCAAGGGGGGTGCGGGTGGACGCCAACCGCCGTCGCGGTGCGGGTGACGATTCCGCTGGCACTCACACCGGGTGAGTGCCAGCGCCTACGTTAGCACTCGGGTGACGGGAGTGCCAATAGGCGGGGTCTCGTTGCGTAGTTCGGGGCGGGCCGCCTGGGTCAGGCGGCCTGGGGTTGTCGGTGTCGGCGGCGGTGGTGTGGGCGCTCGTGGCGCGGGATGTGGGTCGCGACCGGTAGGTCGTGGCGCATGACGAGGTGCCAGTGGCCGAGGTGCAGTTCGTGGTGGTGCTTGGAGCAAATCAAGGCAAGGTTGTGGATGGCAGTTGAACCACCATCGGCCCAATGTTGGACGTGGTGCGCTTCGCACCAGCCCGGTGGCCGGTCGCAGCCAGGGATCACGCAACCGCCGTCGCGCACGTCCAGGGCCGTGCGCAGCACCGCCGGCACCACCCGTTGGCTGCGGCCCAGGTCAAGCGGGCGAGACTTCGCGTCCAGGACCAGTCGGGTGATCTCCCCGTCACAGCAGGCCCACGCGGCCAGCGCCGATGGCAGGTGGGCGGTACCGGGTCCGTTGCCCACCGCCCAGGTGGCCGCCGCCCAGGTGGCCGCGGCCCAGGTGGCCGCCGCGCGGGTGCCGGCGGCGTCGAGCAGATCAAGGCCCGTGACCGCGCCGGTGTACCACCGGGACCCGGATCCGTCGCAGGGTTGATCGGGGCCGTGGTGATGCCCGCCGCAGGCGCGGCAGGTGTGCAGCCGCCCGATCGGCACGGTCACGGTGACCGCGGACCGGGACCGCACCCCGGGGGTGAGACCGGCCTGGGCTGCCGCCCGCACCGCATCCATCAACGCATCCGCGCGCCGCACCGAAGCCGGCAGGTCGTCTTCGGGGCTGCCGGCCTCGGCCGGGCGAGGATCGGCGGGGCCATCATGGTCAGCGGCGCCATCGGCCACGTCCGCGCCGACGCTAGCCCCGTTGGCGCGGCGCCAGGACTGGTCCATGAACGCATTGAGGATGCCGGCCAGCTCAGCTCCGATCACGCCGGGGAGCCAGCCGCGCAGCGACCACCCCTCGCCCACCTCAGACAGGTGCACCCGACGCCGGCTATAGGCGGCATCGGCGTCATCATCAGCGGTATCCGGGTCCACGTTCTCAGCCCAGATCGCCATGATCCGCCCAACATGGCGGGGATCTGCCAGCGCCGCCGCCTCAACAACCAACGGTTCAAACTCGGCGAAGGCCTCCCGCCGGTGCCCGTTCGCATCAGCAACCACTCGGATCGCGGTGACGTGATCCAGAGTGATCGATCCGCCGGCCAACGCCGCCGCCGTCGCCGGATGCTCCGCGAGCCAGACGGCATTCTTGCGGATCCGACCCGACCTGTCGGCATCCAAATGATGCGAATCCGCGAGCCAGGCATTCGCGGTAGCCGAACCAGGCGGGATCGCGCCGGCAGCGATGACCTGACCAACCGTCGCCATATGCGCTGCCTGCACCCGCACAGCCAACGCGTGCAGCCGCACCGCAGCCTCGGGCAGGTCCGCCAGCACCACACACGACTGATCAGCCAACAACTCCTGCAGCTGCGCCACCCCGTCCCCGAGATGGTCCAGGAGATCGAAAACCGGGCCCACCGCCGGGGCCATCACATCCCCACCCGTGGCACCCCACCCAGGCTCAGCATCAGCATCGGCATCGGCATCGCGCACAACCGCGCCATCGAACAGGCCGGCCGTCGCACCCCACTCCGGCTCATCACCACCGGACACCTCTTCCTCCTGCGGGCACCTGAGATCGGAGGGCATGCCGGCGGAACCCCTCATGCCCTGCTGGTACATGACGAACACCACCTCCCCCACGACCACTCAACCCCGGCGAATCATCCGTCGGCCCCGGCGGGACCTTCCCCAATCCCAATCGCACCCCTGTACGTTCCAAACCTACGACCAAGCCCCGACAGAGTCAACCGCAAATCGAAACTACTTTCGATACAATCTCGTCTCCCCTGCCGTCCCTTGCCGTGCGATCTGACCCTACGACCAGCCCCCGACAGCATTGCCCGCACGCCCCGCGACCAGCCCCACGAGTAGCGTGACGCCGGTGAACCCGCGCCCGCCTGCCACCGAGTTGGACTCCGATCATGGCCGTGCCCTGGTCGCGGCGGCCCGCGGGCTGGACCCACTTCACGCCCGAGAACGATTGCGGCACACCTTCCCCGGGGCCACCGACGACCTCATCCGAGCGGCGACGCTGCAGGCGGAACTGGCCACCCGCGCCGAGTTCCGATTCGGCCTTCGGGCGCATACCATCCTTTGGTCCTCGAATGGGTTGGAGCAGGCGTCGCGGCCATCGACGAGTTGGCATCGAGCCGCGACGTTGGCCGCCGCCGGTGTCGGGCACGTGGCGGACCTCACGGGTGGCCTTGGCCTGGATGCGCTGGCCTTTGCAGCGGCGGGCATGTCAGTTCTCGCAGTCGAGCAGGATCCAGCAACGGCCGCGTTGGCCGCAGCGAACGGCCGTCGCCTGGGTGACGGCCGGGTGGAGGTGGCGGTCGGTTCGTGCATGGACCCGACCGTGCTGCGGCGGGCCGAGACGGCGGACGCCTGGTTCGTGGACCCATCGCGCCGATCCGGGCAGCGGGACCGGGATGGGCGGCATCTGCGACTGGACGACCCGGAGCAGTGGTCGCCGCCATGGTCCTGGGTGCTGGCCCAGGCCCGGCTCATTGGCGCGGCTGGTCCTGCGGCGAGGTCGACACCTCGGGTGCTCATGGTCAAAGCGGCACCCGGACTGCCCCACGAGGCGATTGTTCAGGTGCCCGGCTGCCGGGTGGCGACCGATTGGGTATCACAGGACGGGCAACTGCTTGAGACGTGTGTGGCGTGGTGGCGGGATGAGACTGCAGGGGCCGGCCCCGTCCGGTCCCCCGACAGGACCGCTGGGCGTGCAGACCGCGCTGCCGTCATCCTGGACGCGGAGGGCAATACCCTGGTGCGCATCGACTCTACGGCTACATCGGCGGCGCCGACCAAGCAGCCTCACTCGACTGACGGCACACGTCCGCACCCCCCCGTCGCCGGTGACTACCTGTTCGACCCCGATCCGGCCATCGTGCGCGCCCGCCTCGTCGCCGACCTCGCCAGCACCGCCGGCGCCCGCCTCATCGACCCACACCTGGCGTACCTGGCGTCCCACACGCCCCTGCCTTCGCCACTGCGCCCCGCAGCTCGATCCTGGCGCGTGCTGGAATCCGGCCCCTACGACCCACGCCGTCTGCGGGCGACCTGCGCCGAACACGGAATCGGCCACATCGAAGTCACCGGCCGAGGACGACACCTCGACCCCGCGCGCGTCCGTCGAGAACTTAGACTCAGCGGCGGGGAGATCGCGGAGTCCTGGTGGTGATGGCCCTGGGCCCCGCCCGTACCACGCTGGTATGCCTCTGTCTGCCCGCCTGACGGGGCGACCACCTCGATTCAAGCGGACGGCGGACATTTCGTTGTACAACACAACCGTTGTACAACGTCGTCGCTGTCCATTTCCGTCGCTTGCAGGGCCCGCGGCCCCGCTACCCCACCGACACGTCGGTCACCGGCGCGGACGAGTCCACCGCGATCCCCAGCGGCGACGGCGGCACCCCGGCCGCCACCATGGCCGAGCCGAGCGCCGCCACCATCGCGCCGTTGTCCGTGCACAGTCCCGGCCGCGGCACCCGCAGCGCCACTCCCGCCGCCTCGCACCGCTGCGCCGCCAGTGCTCGCAGGCGCGAGTTCGCTGCCACCCCGCCACCTATCAGCAGGTGGTCGACCCCCGTGTCCCGGCATGCCGCCAGCGACTTCGTCACGAGCACGTCCACCACCGCCTCCTGGAACGACGCCGCGACGTCGGCCACGTCGATCGTCTCCCCCGCCTCCTGGCGTGCCTGCACCCACCGTGCCACGGAGGTCTTGAGGCCGGAGAACGAGAAGTCGTGCCGGTGCCGCACGAGATCCTTGGGCAGCGTCAGCCCCCGCGGGAACCGGATGGCCGTCGCATCGCCGCCGACCGCCACCCGGTCCACCTGCGGCCCGCCCGGGAACGGCAGCCCCAGCAACCGGGCGACCTTGTCGAAGGCCTCGCCGGCCGCGTCGTCGAGGGTGCTGCCCAGCGGCTCGATTTCGGCCGTCACGTCATCGACCAGCAACAGACTCGTGTGACCGCCGGACACCAGCAGCGCAATAGCCGGCTGCGGCAGCGGCCCATGCTCCAACCGATCCACCGCAACGTGGGCAGCCAGGTGGTTGACCCCGTACAAGGGCTTATTCAGCGACCACGACAGCGCCTGCGCCGCCGAGCTGCCCACCAGCAGCGCCCCGGCCAGACCAGGCCCCGCGGTCACCGCCACTGCATCTACATCGGCCAACGCCACGCCGGCATCGGCACACGCCCGCTCCAGCGTCGGCACCATGGCGGCCACATGCGCCCGGCTGGCGATCTCCGGCACCACACCGCCGAACCGGGCATGCTCGTCCACCGAGGAGGCGACGGCATCGGCAAGCAGCGTCGTCCCGCGCACGATCCCCACGCCGGTCTCGTCGCAGGACGTCTCGATGCCCAGCACCAGTGGTTCCCCGGGCGTCACGAGGACACCGCCGGCATGACGTTCGCAGGCGCCTGCTCCAACGTCAATCGCCGCCGCATCACCACCGCGTCGATGCCGCTGCCGTAGTAGTCGCGCCGCACGTCCAGGGGCTCGAAGCTCTGGCTCAAGTAGAGGTTGAGGGCCGGGTTGTCCGACCGGACTTCCAGGAACATCGTGCGTGCCCCGGCCGCCAATGCGGCACCCATCGCCTGGCCCAGCAGCCAGCGCCCGACACCGCCACCGCGAACCTCCGGCGCGATGGCGATTGTCATGAGGTCCGCGTCCGGTGCCGCCACCGCCACGTCCACGTAGCCCAGCACACTGCCCGACCGAGCATCCCCGTCGGGCACCACCACCTGCAACCAACGCCCCGGTGCCGCCAGCTCCGCGTAGAACTGCTCCAGACTCCACGGCGACTCGTCGAAGATGCTGGCCTCCAGGGCGGCTACGGCCTCCACGTGCCACCACCGCATGGGCTCGAGCCGCACCGCGCCCCCAGAGGCGCCCACCGGAATGCCGACCCCGGCTGTCATGGCCGCACCGCCCCGACGGTCGGCTCGACGGCATCCGGTCGACGCAGATACAGCGGTTCCGGGCGCAACAGCGCCTGCGGTATCGGACTGGCAGCGCCACCGTCACCACTGGCCGCGTCCCAGCCCCCCGCGACCGACGCCACCTGGCCGACCGGCCACTCCCGCACTACCCACCGGGCCAATTCGAGGGCGTCAACGTGCCACGGGGGCGCATCCCCGTCAGCGTCGTCACCGGGCACGGGCGGACCCCACCACAGTGCGTCCGCATTGGCCTGTCGCACGAACGCCGGTGGCCCCACCAAGGGCCCGGCAATTCGACGTCCCGAGCCGTCGTAGCGTGCCCAGTAGACCTCCTTGCGCCGCGCGTCGAGCGCCACCACTGCGTCAGCCGCCGATCCTGAGCGGGCGCTGGTCAGCCCGCGCGCGACAACATCCAAGGTGCAGGCGCCGATCACCGGAATCCCCAGCGCCAAGCCGGTCGCCTTGGCGAACGTGATCCCCGCCCGCAGACTGGTGTAGGGCCCAGGCCCCACCCCCACCGCCACGGCCTCGAGGTCACCGGGTCGCAACCCCGCCGCTGCAACCGCCTCCCGCACCGCCGGGGCCAGCAGCTCACCCGTGCGCCGTCCAGCTGCCACCCGCCGGGCCACCTCACTACAGTCCCACGCGACCGCCACCGACACGTCCGACGTCGCAGTGTCGAGCGCGAGGATCGTGGGCACCGCCTCAGGCTAGCGTCGCCGCCGCGTTACTGTGCCAGCGCCGCCTCGACGTCGATTCCCGCCCAGCGCGGCCCCACCCCGGTCGCCGTCAGCACCCGAGCGCCACCGTCGTGGGCCATCGTCACCAGCAGGCGATCGGCCGCCAGCCCCTCCGCCACGCCGCGACCCCATTCGACGACCGTCACCGACTCCGCCATATCCGCCTCGAGGTCCAGGTCATCGAAGTCGCCCGGCCCGGTCAGCCGATAGGCATCCACGTGCACCAGGTCCGGGCCGCCCACCTGGGAAGGATGCACTCGGGCGATCACGAACGTCGGCGACGTCACCGGCCCGCGGATGCCCAACCCCTGCCCGAGACCACGGGTGAAGGTGGTCTTGCCGGCCCCCAACGGACCATCCAGGATCACCACGTCACCGGCACGCAGCAGTGGCGCCAGGGCCCGTCCCACCCGCTCGGTGGCGGCCTCATCCGGCAACGGCAGCGTCACTGGTCCGAGCTGTCGTGGCCCACGGCGCGGCTTGCCCGTTGATACAGCGCGATCAACTCTTGATTGACCTCGTCGGGCCGTTCGAGCATGAGCATGTGCCCGGTCTCCTCGAGCACGACCAACTCGGCGTGCGGCACCCGTCGGACGATCTCGAACGAGTGGTCCAGCGGCGTCATCTTGTCGGATTTACCGACCATCACCAGCACCTCGATGCCATGCATAGCCGCGAGAGCATCACGCTTGTCGTGCTGGTCGAACGTCGGCAGGAACTCGCCGACCACTTCCAACGGCGTCGCGTTGATCATGTCGTTGCTGAACTCGGCGACCTCCGCCGGCACCGACGAACCGAAGCTGTAGCGCTGCAGGACAATCTTGGCCAGGTCGCTGGCCCGCTGCCGGCTCGCCTCGAACAGGGCACCCCGGGTCACGAGGGCCGGCGCGACGAACGGGGTCATGCGGTGGGCCGCCCGCGCCACCGGCTTGGGCAGGCCGAAACTGGCATCGGCCATACCGCCGGAACTCGTCCCCAACAGCGCCACGGCAAGCACCCGCTCGGCTATGAGGTCCGGGTAATCGGCCGCGAGCGACATGACGGTCATGCCGCCCATCGAGTGGCCCACGAGCATCAACGGCCCCTGCGGCGCCACCGCCGAGATCACCGCGTGCAGGTCCCGTCCCAGTCGATCGATGTTGTGGCTGCCGGCGGGCCCGCGGGTGGAGCGTCCGTGCGCCCGCTGATCCCAGAAGACCAGCCGGGTCAACGGTCGCATCGCCTCGCGCTGGAAGTGCCAGGTGTTGTGATTCAGGGAGTACCCGTGGCTGAACACCACCGTCGGGTGCAGCAACGGGTCGAATCCCGGCGGGGTGTCGATCTCGACGTGCAGCTGAACGCCGTCAGGGGTGTCGACCACCACCTCCTGCCCACGCAGCGAACCGAGCTTCTCGCGCAGCCATGGGTCCGCGGTGAGTTTGCGGCTGACCAATTGCCGCTCGGCCACCACCCCCGCCGCCAGACCGACTGCGAGCGCGGCAGCGGCTCCCGCCATTCTGACCGCCATCGACTGCGCCACCTAGACCTCCTCGTCGGAATCAACCACGATGCGTGGAATGCGCGGGCCCACCCTGGTGACGATCTCGTAGGCGATGGTGTCCGTCGCCTGGGCCCACTCGGTAGCTGTGGGGTGGCCGGCCGCGCCATCGCCGAAGAACACCACCTCATCGCCGGCGTGCGCCTCGTCGCCATCAAGGTCCACCACCACTTGATCCATACACACCCGGCCGGCGATCGGCCGCACGGCGCCCGCGGCCAGGACCGGCCCCACGTTGGACGCCGCCCGTGGAATGCCATCGGCGTACCCGACCGGGATCAGCCCGGCAGTGGTCGACCGCGACGTCACGTATTGGTGGGCGTACGAGACTCCGGCCCCGGCCGGCAGCGGTTTGACCATGGTGAGCCGGGCCTTGAGGGTCATCACCGGTCGCAGGTCGAGTTCGGCCTCGGTGCCCACCGAGGCACCGGGCGAGATGCCGTACACGGCGATGCCTGGGCGCACGAGGTCGAAGTGGGTCTGCGGCAACCGCAGGGTCGCGGCGGAGTTGGCCAGGTGTCGCAAGCGCGGCTGCAATCCGGCCGCATCGGCTACTTCAATGGCCCGCTCGAACTCCGCGAGTTGCCGGGCCACCGTCGGGTGCTCGGGCTCATCGGCGTAAGCCAGGTGCGACCACAGACCCACAACCTGCACCCGTCCGGCCTCCTCGGCCGCGCGAGCAGCAGCGAAGAACTCGTCCCACGGCGGCACCGCACCGCCACGGGACAACCCGGTGTCGACTTTGAGGTGCACCATCGCCTTGATGCCCGTGCGCGCCGCCGCATCGACGATCTCGGCCAGCATCCGCGTGTCGTAGGCACTGACGTCGACGTCGTGCCGCAGGCACTCGTCGAACCGATCCCCGGGCACGGACAGCCAGCACAGCAACGGGCCGGTATCCCCAGCCGCGCGCAGGGTGAGGGCCTCCCCCACCAGGGCCACCCCGAGCCAATCCGCCCCACCGTCGCGGGCGGCGGCCGCGCACTCGGCAAGCCCGTGACCGTACGCATCCGCCTTGACCACTGCCATCAGCAACGAGTCCGGCGCGGCCCGCCGCAGCACACCGATGTTGTGACGCAAGGCGCCGAGGTCGATCTCGGCCCACGCCCTGTCCGGCCCGGACTCCTCGCGCTGCTCCACCACGATCAGGCTCCTCTCGCCGCGGCGATCGCCGCGGGCACCTGTGCCAGCACGTCCTCGCTGACGATCGGTCGACCGTCCGCCATGGCCAGCCGCGCAGCCAAACCGTGCAGGTACGCCCCCGCCGCGGCCGTGATCACGAGGTCCTCATCGCCGAATCCGGCTGCGGTCTGAGCCCCGACCGCCTGCGCGGCGATCATCGATCCGACCAGGCCGCTGAGCACGTCCCCGCTGCCGGCGGTCGCCAGATCAGGCGGCCCACTGGCCGACACCGCTGCGGTACCGGTCGCCCCTGCGATCACCGTGGCCGCCCCCTTGAGCAGCACCACGCTGTGCAGGTCTGCTGCTAGGCGACGTACTGCCGCGAGTCTGCCGCCGGGTGCGGCCAGGTCACCGCCGAGCCGAGCGAATTCCCCGGCGTGCGGGGTGAAGATCGTGGGCGCCAGGCGCGCCACCGCCGCTGCCCGCAGCGCGGTGTCGCCCGCCACAAGCGTGATCGCGTCGGCATCCACCAGTACCGGCACGTCCGAGGCCAGCGCCTCCGCCACCCGGGCGTGGGTCCACGCCCCGGTACCCGCACCGGGTCCAACGATCCACGCCTGAACCCGCCCCGC
>JAUPKO010000628.1 GCA_030837395.1 Actinomycetota bacterium
CTCTTCGTCCTGCCAGGCCGCGGTGATGAACCTGGCCCACAACGGGTAGCAGGGGTCCACGACGAACTCGTAGTAGACCCCTGCCAGTCGCGTGTAGGCGGCGAACTCCGTCACCTGACGTACGTCCTGCTCAGATGCCGAGCACCTTGGCCTTGGCCGCCGAGAACTCCTCGTCTGTGAGGACTCCCTGGCTGTGCAGATTGGCCAGGTTCTTCAGTTGCGCGGTGGCCTCGTCCTCGGCCGGCGCCGCCGGCGCCGCCGGCTGCGCGGCCGCCTGTTGTTGGGCCGCTGCTTGTTGCTGCTGGGCGGCTTGCTGGTCGTACTTCTGTGCCTGCCGGTGCGCTACGCGACCGGAGACGGCAGTTGCGGTGCCCGCGACCACGGCAGTGCGGGTCGCCATACGAAGAAGTCCCATGTGCTGATTCCCTTCAGGTGGTGGAGGTGCTACTCGGTGATGACGGCATCGGCCACATCGGCCGGGATGCGCACGTAGTCGATGACGAAGGCGTCGGCCTCGTCCAGGGCGCCCACGAGCTTCTTGGCCCACAGGTTCTCGAACGCGATCAACAACGCGGAACTGTTGTTGGGCAGGTCATCGCTGATCTCCTCGGCGTCGTCCTGGCCGAGGGCGCCGGGCTGGGCGATGTCGATGGACATGAAACTCGGACCGGTGCCCGGCTCCAAGTCCGCCATCTCGATCGCGGACACCACACCCTCGGCGTCCTTGATCACGAAGAGGAGGTCCAGCACGCGGATGATGCCGCTATCGACCAATTCGATGATTCCCGGGGCGATCTTGCCCGTGAACTGATTGCCCGGAAAGCCGATGATGTAGACATCGACGGGACCTACTGCCATGCGTTCCTCCTTGATGGATGAGTCGCGCGCACATATGCGCCCGACCAGACGTGCACGTGGAGCGAGCCTATCCCGAGATCGGCCCCATCACCCGCGCAGCGCTTGCGCCAATTCGTCGAATGCCCCGACCAACAAGCCCATATCTGCGTCTGTGTGAGCCAACGACACCAGCCACTGCTCGTCCAATCCGGGCGGGGTGAGGATGCCTCGGTTGACGCCCCACAGCCAGCTCAGCTCGGCGGCCTCGAAGTCCGTGCGCTTGTAGTCGCGGTAGGTGCGTACCGGCGTGGGCGACCAGGTAACGGCACCTTTGACACCGAAGCCGACGGTGTGGGCGGGCAATTCATAGGTCTGTATCAGCTCATCGATGGCCCGCAGTGCACCGTCATTAATGTCCTCAGCGGCGTCGAGGGCCTCGACCGTGCAGATGTCGTCGACCGCGGCCGCGGCAGCCATCACCAACGGATTGCCGTTGTAGGTGCCGAAGTGCCACATTCGACCATCGGTGATGGTGGCCATGATGTCGCCGCGACCGCCGAATGCCGCCAGCGGCAGGCCGCCGCCGATGCTCTTGGCCAGCGCGATGAGGTCGGGGGTGACGCCCAGACGCTGCGAGGCGCCGGCGTAACCCGCGGTGAGTCCGGTCTTGACCTCGTCGAACACCAGCAGCACACCGTGGCGATCGCACGCCTCCCGCACCGCGGCGAGGTAGCCGGCATCCGGCAGCACGATCGAGATGTTCTCCAGCACCGGCTCCATGACCACCGCGGCGATCTCCGCCGAGTGCTCGACCAGGATCGCCTCGAGCCGGTCCAGATCGTTGTAGGGGACGACATGGACGATGCCCGCCTCGACCTCGAACGGCACCACCGGCACCGGCGCGTCCTCGGGCCCGGCCTCGGCGACGTCGGGTTTGACCGACACCGACAGGGCGTCGTAGCCACCGTGGTAGCCGCCTTCGATCTTGATGATGCCGTGCCGCTGGGTGAAAGCCCGGGCGGCCTTGACCGCGTACATCGTGGCCTCAGTGCCGGAATTGGCGAACCGCACCTGCTCCAGGCCGAAGCGTCGCTGGAAACGCTCGGCGACTTCGGTGGTGGTCGGCGAGGGCGTCACGAACAGGGTGCCGACCTCGGCGAGGGCCTCGGTGACGGCCTCGACCACGGCCGGGTTGAGGTGGCCGACCAGCATCGCGCCGAATCCCATGGACATGTCGAGCAACGGTCGACCGTCGACGTCCTGCAGCCAGGCACCGCGTGCGGAGGCGACCGCGATCGGGTGCGGGTCCCAATACTGGAATGACGAGGCGACCCCCATGGGCAACGGCACGCTGGCGCGGGCATGGTGCGCGGCCGAACCGGCGGTGGTGGCGCTGAAGCGCTCCCACTCGCTGGCCATCAGCGCCGCCACTCGGGCCGGATCCAGTGGGGTCGAGGTGGCCGGCAGAGTCCGCCAGGTGGCGGGGTCGTTGGCGGGCCACTCGGTTGCGGTGCCGGTGGCGTCAGAGTCGAGGGTCATGTGGGTGCTCCCTGATGAGGTGCGGGCCGAGGTGGACCGACGTCAACGTATCAAGATCCGACCCGGCCCCGCACTTCCCACGCTTCTGGTGCGGTTGCGACCCGCACCCGGCAGGCCCGAAGATCGCAGCACGCATCGCCCGCCCGGGGATGCCACCGACAACTCCTCGAGGAGCCTCATGTCCGATCTCGATGCCCAGTTCGACGCAGCCGTGGCCGACTCCAAGACCCTGGCCACTGCCCCGGATCAGGACACCATGCTCACCATGTACGCGCTGTTCAAGCAGGCGCAGGAGGGCGACGTCACGGGCAAACGCCCCGGCTTCACCAATCCGGTCGGGCGGGCCAAATACGACGCCCGGGCGAAGATTGCCGGCCTCGACTCCGAGCAGGCAAAGGCCGACTACATCGCCTTAGTGGACTCCCTCAAGTAGCAGGGGCTATCGGGCGGTCTCGCGGGGCTCGTCCCGGCGATCACGCAGGCTGCGCCGATCCCGCGCCAGGCCTGGGATGGCCTTCGCCCGCCGGTCGCGGCCCGAGCGACGACCTTCCGAACCCTGCTCCGGCACGGGTTCGTAGCCCTGGTTCGTGTTGGTGAAGGCGATTCCCTGGGTGGAGTGGTTGCCCCAGTCACGAGGTTCTGCGCGGTACATGCCAAGCGTTTCGCGCGCGAAGATGCGCAGCACCCTCGAACCGGTCTTGAGCACGGCCTTCTTGGACACAGTCGAGCCGCCGGTCCGAGCGATACTTACGGGCATACCCAGGATCCGCCGGTAGTGCAGGAGGCGGGCCAGCACGAACAACTCCACGTCCAGCGCGAAGCCACGCTCACGGGCAAGGGGCACCGCGTGCGAGAGGAACTCCCGGCGGAAGATCTTGGCACCGGTCTGGGTGTCCGTCAGGGCCAGCCGCAGCAGCCGGCCGTTGACCAGGTGCATCACCTGCGAGGTGGCCGCGCGACTGGACTCGACCGCGTTGGACGACTCCTGATGGGTCTTGTCAGCCACGACCATGTCGGAGTCGGAGGCCACCGCGGTGGCCAGGTAGCGGGCGAGGTGATCCGGGCTGATGTCGCCGTCGGCGTCGATGAAGCCGATCCAGTCCGCCCGGGCGGCCGCGAAACCGTTGAGCAGGGCGCCACCTTTGCCCTGGTTCTGCGGCAACCGCAGCAGCCGGACGTGAGGGTCGTTCAGTTCTGCCACGGCCAGGTAGGAGTCGTCCGAACCGCCGTCGTCGACGGCGATGACCTCGTGTCTGACACCGGCCTGGCTGAGCTTGTCGCGGACGCCCGCCAGAGTCTCCCCCAGCAACTCCCGGCCCGTGTTGAAGAACGGCACGACGATCGTCAGGTCGAGGTTCGGGTCCGGTGGCTCCTGCAACGCAGTCGAGACGTCAGAACCCAGACCACGGTCGCGGTTGACCCAACGGTCCAACCGCTGGCGCAAGGTCGTGTGGTCGACGTACGCCGGGGTCAACGTGACTTCAGTCCGCAATGGAGCGTTCGTGTCGTTCAGCACGCTTTCACTCTAGGAGGCCCCGCCAGCGAGCGTCGACCGGACGGCCAGGTTGACTGGTACGACACGCAGCCATGAGGCCCCGCAGTCAGGTGGGGCGCACGGCCAGCACGACCTTGCCCTGCGCCCGACGATCGGCCAACTCCGTCACCGCGGCTGCTGCCCGGGTCAGCGGGTAGGTTGACCCGAGTAGGGGCGCGAGTCGGCCGTCGGCCACCATCGGCGCCAAATCCGACCACTGCTGGGCCAAGTACTCCGGCCGCGCCAGCCAGAACGCCCCCCACCCGACCCCCACGACACTGATGTTGTTGAGCAGCAGCCGGTTGACCTTGACAGTGGGGATCTCACCGGCCGTGAAGCCGATCACCAGCAGCCGCCCCTCCGGGGCCAGGCTGCGCAGAGAATCCGTGAATCGGTCACCACCCACCGGGTCGACAACGACGTCCACACCCCTGCCACCGGTAAGGTCCGCAACTGCGGCGCGAAAACCGTCCGCCGCGATAACCTCGTCGGCCCCCGCAGCACGGACGGTGGCAGCTTTGGCCGGCTGTGACACCACAGCGATCACCCGGGCACCCAAGGCCTTGGCCAGCTGGATCGCAGCGGTGCCGATCCCGCCGGCGGCGCCCTGCACCAACACCGACTCGCCCGCCTTCAGGTGGCCGCGACGATGCAAGGCGAAGTGCACCGTGAAGTAGTTCATGGGCAATGCAGCAGCGGCGTCGAGGGGCACCCCTGCGGGCAATGCGAACACCATCGCGGGGTCGACCGCCACCTGTTCGGCGAAGCCGCCCAGGCCGGGGAAGGCCACCACCCGATCGCCCGCCTCGAACCCGGACTCGGCCGGTGCCGTGACGACCACCCCGCTGACTTCGCTGCCGGGTACGAACGGCAAAGCCGGCTTGAGCTGGTACTCGCCTCGGCTCAGCAGCACCTCGGGGTACGAGACCCCGGCGAAGTGGACATCGATCAGCACCTGCCGGCGACCTGCCTGCGGCGCGGGCACGTCGGCGTGCGCGATGGCCGCCGGTCCGTCGAGTCTGGTGATCTGCGCGGCCCGCATGGCAACCTCCTGGGGTTCGGTGTCGTCACGGCAACCTATCCGACGGCTCAGTCAGGTGCACCGTACTGAGCGGTGACGGTCGGGTGCGGCACGACTGCCTCGCTGACCACGGCGCCGATCTGCACCCCGAGCGAGATCGCCACGACGGTGCCGAACACCGTAACGATCAGCGTCTCCGCTGCGGAGGTGCGAGCGCCGGCGAGTTCGGACAGGGTCGCCAAACCCATCGAGCCCGGCACCAGCAACCAGAACGCCGGGCGGAACGTGACGATCGTCGGCAGGTTGCGGAACCGGCTCTCCACCAACCGGGCGATAACGAGCATCACGGCCGCGGCGACACCACTGGCCACGACTGTGGTGGCAAAGGCCCCCACCACGACCACGATCGTGAAAGTGGCCAGCAGCACCACGGCGACGACGACGCCCAACTGCGGCGAAGCACTGTTGGTGACGGTGATGCCGACGCTCATCACGAGCAGACCCAGCCACGGCGCCCAGGCCGGCAGGTCGGCGGTCGGGGTGGTCAGCAACTCCCCCGGCGTGATGCCCACCACGCCGGCGCCCAGCAGGATCCCCAGCAGCAGCATCAGCCACGTCACCAATCCGGACACCAGCCGACCCCCGCCGGAGACGACATCGCCGGCGGCCAGTTCGATCACACTGTTGGTGATCGTCGCCCCTGGCACGAGCACCACGATGGGCGCGAACACGGCGTAGAGCGGCACTGGCCCGAGGTGCAGCATCATGCCGGCGCCGAACACCAGCACGGCGGCGACGAAACCCAGGACGAACGGCAGCACGCCAGCCAACTGCGGCAACCTGGCGGTGACCAGCAGGATCACCCCGACCAGCAGACCCACCATCAGGTCGACCGCGACGGCAGCCCAAGACGTGCGGAACACCGCCGACAGACCCGCGGCCATGACACCGTTGCCGAGCACCATCAGCCAACCCGGATACCTCGGCGGCAGCGCGGCCACCTCGTCAAGGCCCTCGAGCACCTGCGTCGGTCCCGCCAGCCCCTGCGCCGCCTCTGAGGCGATGGTGCCCACGAGTTGGGTCTGGTCGAATCGCAGCGAGGTGCCAGCGGCCATATCGGCCACCCGTGCCCGTTGCACGGTGGGGTCGTCGAGCAGGATCGCGTTGGGCAACGCCCCGACCGACATCGAAGCACGCCCGGACACCTGCGCGACCCGCCGCAGCGTGCTGCCGACATCGGTGACGGCGTAGCCGGCCGCGAGCATGGCCAAGCCCAACCGGCCGATCATCTCCTCGACTGCGCCGTGCTGCCCGGCCTCGCCCGGCGTGACCTCAGCCGCCATCGGTCAGCCAGCGTTCCCACTGCCGCGGCGAGGCGACCATGAAGTAGTAGCTGTCCGATGCGGTGGTGACGACCAGTACCTCCTGGACGAGTTGCCGGTCGGGGACGTCCCGGCTCGCGGCAACGCCGACGATGTCGAGGCGCTCGATCGCCAGCACGCGGCCTGAGTCGGCGGTGAACACCAGCTGCGTGAGGTTGAGGCGCAGTCTGCCCGGACCCTGGTCCGAGCCGAAGACCATGGTCGCCGATTCGTCGGGCCAGACCGCGGCCGGCGGCAGGGGCGGCGCCGGCGGCGCTGCGGCCAGCCGACGGGCTGACCTGTCCTTGACCCACTGGACCGCCCAGATGTAGCCGGCGATGGCAGCACCGAGCAGAACGACATACGGGAGGACTCGCATGCCCTAGACGGTAGTGGGCAATGCCACAGTAGGCGCATGGATGGTGATCTCGCCGCAACGATCGCGGCGCGCTACCCCACGGCCGAGTTCCCGGCACTTGCCGCTCAGATTCGACTGTGGGACCGCACCCGGCCACTGGCGGGGGCGCACGTGCTTGATGTCACGCCGGTCTACGCCAACACATTGCCCAAGTACCTCGCCTTGCAGGCCGCCGGTGCCGCGGTGACCGTAAGTGTCCACCGGGGCATCCCGGGGGATCCTGCCGTCATCGCTGGACTGCCCGAGTTCGGGATCGCCGTGGCCGACGAACCCGCACTGCTGTCCGGCTACGACGTCGTACTCGACTGCGCCGGCACTCACGCCGACGTGACCAGCCGCGACGGCTACGCCGAGTTGACCCGCTCGGGATTAACCCGCTACGCCGGGTGCACCCAGCCGGTGGTGATGGTGGACTCCGGTGTGCTCAAGCGGATTGAAACGACCTTGGGTACCGGCGACGGGTTCGTCCGGGCGATGGCGCACCTCGGGCAGCCGGTGACGGCGGACCGCTCGGTGACGGTGATCGGCGGGGGCAAGGTGGGCTTCGGCGTGGCGGCCGCGTGCGCGGCTGCCGGGGCCACCGTGACGATCATCGATCCGCTGCCGGTCGAGGTGCCGGCCGGGGCAGTCCGACTCGACGCGGCGGACGACGCTGCCGTGGCCAGGGCGGTGGCCTCGTCGTGGTGCGTCGTCTCGGCGACGGGTCAGCGTCACGGTCTGGCCTCGTTGGCGCAGGTGTTGCGGTACAGCGAGGCGCTGCTGGCCAACATGGGTGCCGAGGACGAGTTCGGCACGGACGTGCCACCGGAACGCGCGCTCAACTCGAAGGTGCCGGTCAACTTCGTGCTCGCCGAACCGACCCGGCTGCGCTACCTCGACCCCACCATGGCCCTGAGCAACGCCGCCGCCGTCGAACTGCACGCGAAGCGCATCCCCGCCGGGGTGCACGCCCCGGCCCCGGAACTTGAACAGGCGATCCTGCGCGAGGTGCGCGACCATGGCGCGGTGGCCGCCGAACTCGATACCGTCCTGGCCGCCCCCACCTACCGCCGGAGCGTGGATCGATGACCAGCCTGCTGCTGCGCGACGTGGTGTTGGACGGACGGGTCACCGACGTACGGATCGACGGACAGCGGTTCACCGGCATCGACCCGGTGCCGCCGGGTGAGACAGCGGACCGGGTGATCCGCGCCGACGGCCGGATGGCCATCGTGCCCCCGTTCTACAACGGCCACACCCATGCCGCCATGACGCTGCTGCGCGGCTACGCCGAGGACCTTGAACTCCTCACCTGGCTGGCCGATCACATCTGGCCGGCCGAAGCCCGGCTGACGGCCGAGGATGTCTACGCCGGGTCCCGGCTGGCGATCCTGGAGATGATCAAGTCCGGCACGGTCTACTTCAACGACATGTATTGGGAGCAGGCGGCCACCGTGCGTGCGGTGATCGAGATGGGAGTGCGTGCTGACATCGGCCTGTTGCACATCAGCGGACCGGACGGTGGCGTCAACCCCCGCTCAGCCGCCAGCAACGCCGAACTCCTGGCCATGGCGGCGGAGTTACCCGATCGCATCACCATCACCCACGCGCCCCATTCGCCCTACGCCGTGTCGCGGGATCAACTGGCGTGGATCGCCGCCGATTCGGCTCGCACCGGTCGACGAATCCACATCCACGCCGCCGAGACTGCCGACGAGGTGCGCGACTGCCTCAGCGCTCACGGCCAGACGCCGGTGGGCTACCTGGACAGTTTGGGCCTGGTGACCGACCGCAGCGTGCTCGCCCACTGCGTGCACCTCACCGACGACGATCGCAGGATCATCTCCGAGCGTGGTGCGGTCATCGCCCACATGCCAGTGTCCA
>JAUPKO010000629.1 GCA_030837395.1 Actinomycetota bacterium
TTCCCCCGCGCTGCGCCGGACCCAGGCGAACAAGGCGTCCGAATCGGTCAGTCCCCGGCTGAACACCAGGTTCGGCCACGTCATGCGACCGGGAAACCGATGGGTGAACCCGTTGACGCCGCCTTCCTCGTACTCCTCGACCGAAACGGTCAGCTCCAGGCCGCTCAGGGCCCGGAAGGCCCCGATGGGCACGCCGTCCACCTCGAGCAGGAAACTCGAGGCGGTCGGCGTGACACCGCCCAAAGCGACCGCCTCGGTCACGGACACGACGCTCCTTCCTCGGCCTCGGTCGCTTTACCCGCAGCTCAGTTCACTTGGTCCTGACGAGGGTGTCGGTTTCCAGAGTGATCGTCTCCTTCACCGGGCTTCCGGTACCGACGTCGAGGGAATCGAACGCGATCTTCGAGACCCACCCGCCGGTGAACGACCATCGAGCCAGTTCGACGCCGTCCGCCCCGAAGATCACTATCGCACCGGTCTTGCGGGCGTCCTTCAGCGAGCCCTTCTCCGACGTGCTCTTGAACCATTTCCAGATCCCGTCGTCCTCCGACTTCACGACGGCGAGCCGGGTGAGGGTGAGCGTGTTCGTCTTCTGCTTGGCACCGAGCGTCCTGATAGCGATCATCTTGCCTTGGGCGCTGGTCTGGACCACCTCGGTCACTTCAACGCCGGACTCCAGGCCGCTGACCCCCGTCAGCATGGTCAGAGGCTTTCCGTCGATATCGAGGAAGAAGGCGTTGGCGACAAGGGTCGTATCAGAGATCAGAGTTTCAGTCATTGCTTCAAACTCCTAGAGAAGTGTGTCGGCGGCATCGTCGATCAGGCGGTCATCCAGCGACCTGCTTCTGCTGGGCCACCCGGAACACGACGAACTCCGCAGGCTTCACCGGAGCCAGCCCCACCTCGACGACTAACTTCCCCTGGTCAATGCTCTCGGGCGGGTTGGTCTCGGCGTCACACTTGACATAGAACGCCTGATCCGCGGTCGCGCCGAACAACGCACCTTCGAGCCACAGCCCTCGCAGGAAGGCGTTGAGGGTACGCTTGACGCCCTCCCAGAGCGCGATGTCGTTCGGTTCGAAGACCGCCCACTGCGTGCCGTCAAGAATCGTCTTCTCCACCATGTTGAACAGTCTGCGCACATTGATGTAGTTCCAGTCGGTGTCGCTGGACAGAGTGCGGGCACCCCAGATCCGGATCCCGCGGACGCCGAAAGGACGAATACAGTTGACGCCGATGGGGTTGAGCAAGGACTGCTCATTCTGCGTGATGGGGCGTTCGACGTCCAGGACCCCGAGGATCGTGTCGTTCGCGGGCGCCTTCCACACCCCGCGCGTCGCGTCGGTACGGGCCCAGACACCGGCGATGTGACCTGAGGGCGGAACGAAGACCTCACGATCCGTCCCCGTACCGGTGGGATTCTCGATCTTGATCCACGGGTAGTACATGGCGGCGAAAGCGCTGTCGTACATCGCGACGTCGCTGCGCCACTCCTTGATCTGTTGCGGGGTCATCCCGGGGGGTGCGTCGAGAACGGCCATTCTGTTGGAGTACTGCTCGCAGTGCGACAGCAGCGATGTCTGCACGGCCTTCCACAGGCCAAGATCGAGACTTCCGTCTTCCTTCGTCGCGGCCGTGACCAGGTCCGGGACAATGACCATCGTCACGTCGTCGGCGATCGCCAGTCCGTTGATGCCTCGCCGCGCGGACTCGCTCCCCGCGAAGGCCCTCCCCGTGACAGGAACCGGCTCGGGGTCGGCCTTGACGAGGTCGAAGGCACCGGGACGCAGCAGCTCCAGCTGCGTCGTCAAGTCCACTTTGTCGTCCACCTCGATCGCGACCTTGATGCGCGTGGACGTATCGTTGATCTTGGTCGTGGCCTGCGTCTCCCCGGTGAGCGTCAGCCCGGGGTAGGTCTCCACTACCTCGCCGAATTCCATGACGTCGAGGCGGAAGGAGGGCGCGGCATCCTCCTCGCCAGGATCGATCTCCTCCGGATGCACCGAGACGGTGAGGGCGGCGTCAGGCTTCACCGACTCGACCTTCAGGGGAGTGCCGAGAGCCCGGTCCACGGCCGCCAGCGCAATGGCCGATGCCCGGCCGGAAGGCTTGGTGTTGGGGACCCGGACGATATAGGCCAGCGACCCGCCGTTCTGGAAGTACCCGTACACCGACAACGGCAGCATCGCCCCGGACAAGAACGAACCGTACAGGCTCTCGAACTGGGTCCAGCTGGTGACCAGCCTCGGGGCCAGGCCGTCGGGGTCCGCGGGGTCGTCGGTCGGGAAACGCTCAGTGAAACCCACAAATGCCGCAACGGCCGTGGGCGCGGCACTGAGCACTTTCTGAGCGGACGGAACCTCCTCCACATAGACACCGGGAGCAGTGTAGGTCGGCATCCAGATTCCTCCTCAGTCGGATTGCCATAGCTGGAAAATGGTTCACAGCGGCCGTGATTCGCGATCACTGCCTCGGCGGAACACCCATCCCCCTTGAGCCCCGAGCACGTTCGACTTTGAATTGATCATGCTGTTCCCCGGCGCCCGCCATCGCCACCCGCAGGGGAGCGTGAAGTCCTGTTGAACCGCACCGTGGATACGGAGTCGATGGGTGCCTCCCTCGGGGGGCACCGACGGGCTCCGTCGGCAGACCGACAGCGCACGCCTCACCCTGGTCAAGACGTCCGTTTCATCCCAATACTGGGATCATGGTGGAGCCTCGGACCGCCGGAGCCTCGGCGTTGAGCATCGCGGTGCAGATCAACCTGACCCGGAACTCGATTCTTCACACCGTGAGCTACTGGGCGCTGGTCCTCCAGTGGATGTCGGAGGACGAGTCCCGGTGGCGCGCC
>JAUPKO010000065.1 GCA_030837395.1 Actinomycetota bacterium
CACCGCGGCGTCGGCGCCATCACTGAGAACGACGTCACCCTGGCCAGCGCCTCGGATGCCGTGATCATCGGCTTCAACGTCCGCCCGGAGGGCAAGTCCCGCGAGCTCGCCGAGCGCGAGAATGTGGATGTGCGGTACTACAGC
Organism: Actinomycetota bacterium; assembly: GCA_030837395.1. Classification (GTDB taxonomy): domain Bacteria; phylum Actinomycetota; class Actinomycetes; order S36-B12; family UBA10799; genus JACJWR01. Next base: position 145 of record JAUPKO010000065.1, read on the forward strand.
GTCATCTACCAGGCCATCGACGATGTCGAGGCAGCGCTCAAGGGCATGCTCAAGCCGGAGTTCGAGGAGGCGCAGCTCGGCACCGCCGAGGTGCGCGAGGTGTTCCGGTCGAGCAAGTTCGGCAACATCGCCGGCTGCCTGGTGCGCTCGGGAGAGATTCGCCGCAACTCCAAGGCCCGCTTGGTACGCGACGGTGTGGTGGTCGCGGACAACCTGGGAATCCAGTCGCTGAAGCGCTTCAAGGACGATGCCACGGAGGTCCGCGAGGGCTTCGAGTGCGGTATCGGCCTCGGCTCGTTCAACGACATCAAGGTCGACGATGTGATCGAGACCTTCGAACTGCGGGAGAAGGTGCGGGCGTGAGTGAAGCCAGGGCACGCCGCTTGGGCGAGTCGATCCATGAGATCGTCGCCGAGGCGCTCAAGTTCAAGGTCAAGGACCCCCGGCTCGGTTTCGTCACCGTCACCGACGTGAAGGTGACGGCGGACCTGCGCGAGGCGACGGTGTTCTACACGGTGCTCGGCGATGCTGCCGAGCAGGAGGCCACCGCCCGGGCGTTGGAGTCGGCTACGGGTCTGCTGCGCTCTGAGGTCGGCAAGGAGACCGGCGTCAAGTTCACGCCGACGCTGGCCTTCGTGCCAGATGCCGTGCCGGAGAACGCCCGCCACATCGAAGAGCTGCTGCGCACTGCTGCACAACGGGACGCCGATATCGCTGCCGCGGCCAAGGGTGCCGAGTTCGCCGGTGAACCCGACCCCTACCGCGTCGAGGAAGCCGGGGAATGACCGCGGGCGGCGACGTCCGCGCCGAACTCGTCGCCGCCATCGGGCGGGCGCGTCGGCTGGTGCTCGTCGCCCATGTGAATCCCGATCCGGATGCCATCGGGTCGGCGTTGGCCCTGGGGTTGGCGATGAGAGCCGCCGGCCGCGAGGTCGACATCACCTTCGATGCGGAGCCGTTCGTCGTGCCGCGGGCACTGGCCTGGTTCCCAGGCGCGGACACCTTGGTGGCACCGGGGCAGGTGATGGCCGACCCTGATCTGGTGATCGCCCTGGACTGCGCCGCGCCGGATCGACTCGGGCGGCTGCTGCCGATGGCCCACCGGGCGCCCACTTTCGCGGTGGTCGATCATCACCGGTCCAACACCGGCTTCGCCGACCTCGACCTGGTCGATCCGACCTCACCGGCGACCGGCCAGATTGTGGCCGAGCTGCTGGAGGAGTTGGGATGGGCCTGGGACAACGCCATCGCCACCAACCTCTACGCCGCGATCTCCAGCGACACCGGCAGCTTCCGCTTCGCCTCGACCACGGCGGACACACACCGTCTGGCCGGTCGCCTGCACGAGGCGGGTGTGGACCACGCGGACATCGCCAGACGCCTGTACTCCGACCGACCCCTGTCGGTGGTGCGGCTGGCTGCCGAGGTGGTCACCGGCGCGACGCACGACCCCATGGCCGCGGGGGGTGCGGGAGCGCTGATCGCGGTTGTGTCCCGGGCCGATCGCGCCCGCCACAAGCTGGCGTACGACGAGGTGGAGCCGCTGATCTCGGACCTGGCCGCGGCCGGTGGGGTGGACGTTGCGGCGATTGTGAAAGAGGATGACCAGGGGTCCTGGAAGGTGTCAACCCGCAGTAAGGGCGCTGTCGACGTCGGGCGGTTGTGCGCCGACGCAGGCGGTGGTGGTCATACGCAGGCGGCGGGCTACACCCCGTCGTCCACCGACATCGAGGAGGTCGTGGCACAACTGTGCGCGGCCCTCAACCGTCCCGACTATCGGATCACCTGATGGCGGCCCACCAGCCAGGCATCGGTTTCGTGCTGATCGACAAACCGCACGGCTGGACCAGCCACGATGTGGTGGCCAAGGTGCGACGGGTGTTGGGCACGCGACGGGTAGGCCACGCCGGCACCCTGGACCCGATGGCCACCGGCGTGTTGATCCTCGGCATCGGGCGGGCAACCCGGCTACTCGGCGCCGCGGGGGCGGCCGACAAGGAGTACCTGGCCACCATCCGGCTCGGGCAGTCGACGACCACCGACGACGCCGAGGGCGATGTGCTGACCACCACCGACGCGACGGGCCTCACCGGCGAGGTGATCGCCCCGGCCCTGGCCCGTTTCGTGGGGAACATCAGCCAGCGACCCAGCTCCGTGAGTGCCATCAAGGTCGACGGCCGGCGCTCGTATGACCGCATACGTCAGGGGGAGGACGTCGCACTTCCGGCCCGACCGGTGACTGTGCACGAGTTTGCCCTGCTGGGTCGGCCGGCGCCTGCGGGCAATGCCGTGGACGTGGACGTCCGTGTGAGGTGCGGCACGGGCACCTACGTGCGGGCGCTGGCCCGCGACCTCGGTTCCACCCTGGGCGTCGGGGGCCATCTCGTGGCCTTGCGGCGCACGCAGTCGTCCGGGATCCCGGTGAAGATGTGCGCGGCCATCGACGAGTTCGAGGTGGCGCCGCGAGTAGTGCCCGTCGCGGAGGTGATCCGGGGCTGGTTGCCGGTGGTGACCGGTGATGCCGCCGCGGTGCGCGAACTCAGCCATGGTCGGCGGGCCCCGCTGGCGACCGCGGCCGTGGCGGCAGCCCACCAAGGCGAGTCGGTGGCTGTGCTCGATCCGGACGGCGCGGCCGTGGCGGTGGCGCGAGTCGACGACGGACTCTTGCTGCCCTCGGTCGTGCTGGTGGACCCGCAGGCAGTAGGGTCCCTGACGGCACCTAGCCGGAAGGCGATGGAAGAGGGCTCATGAAACGCTGGTACAGCCTCAACGACGTCGAACGAAGCAGCCCGGTGGTGGCCATCGGGGTGTACGACGGGGTGCACCGTGGCCATCGTGTGCTGGCCCGGCGGGCCTTGGCCGACGCCCGAGCTGCCGGTCGACCGATGGTCGTGCTGACCTTCGATCCGAATCCGGCGGAGGTTGTTCGGCCCGATCCGCCCAGGCGGCTGTCCACGCTGGCCCAGCGGCTGCTCTTGCTGGAATGGTTGGGCGTGGATGCCACCTTGGTGCTGCCGTTCGACGAGGCGACCTCCAGGCAGTCGCCGCGGCACTTCGTCGAGGAGGTGCTGGTGG
>JAUPKO010000630.1 GCA_030837395.1 Actinomycetota bacterium
ACCTGGCGTGGCCACCTGGCAGTGGGCGCTCCGGCCTACGCCGGACGGTGCCACACGCCTCATCGCCCGGCAGCGGCTTGCCTACCCGGACCGTTACGGCCCCATGTGGCACCTCGTGGAGCCCATCGGCTTCGTCATGGAGAAGCAGATGCTCATGGGCATCAAGGCGCGAGCTGAGCGGTAGCCAAACCCCCGTCAGCCGGGCTCCGATGCTGAATCGGCGTGGTGCCTGCCGCGCCCTGCCCACATCCCCGCGATCCCCAGGCCTGCCGGCACGGCAACGAACAACAGGAAGGACCATCGCAGCCCACCCCAGGTGAACTGCGGCCAATAGCGGGCCAACACCACGAGCAGCAGGACGGTGCCGACCACGGACGCGATGGCCGGCGGGCGGATGCGCACGGCGTCGTTCTCCAGCATCATCACGAGGTAGAGCACACCTGCCGCCAGCAGCCATGATCCGATCGAACGCGCGGCCAATGGTTTCAGTGGTATGGCCGAGGCTTCGGCCATGGCTCCCGGGACGATCAGCATGATGGCGCCGATGATCACCGACGTCGACCCGCAGATTCCCAGCGCCCAGCGGTAGGCCGACGCCAGCGGAGCGGTGCGAGCCGGGTCAGGACCTGCTGCGCGCAGTTGAATCACGAGCGCGATGGTCACCAGGATCGGGTAGCAGATGTACAGCACGAGCCAGATCCACGCGGATGCCCTGGCGATCCCCGGTCCTGAGAAGGCGAAGTCGCCCAGGTGCGTAAGGATCGTCGCCAGCATCGCCCACAGCAGGAACAGCACGCCGATCACGCCTGCTCGTGCGTCGGCCCAGGCCGGCCGGCGCCAACTCAGGAAGGCCAACAGCGAAGCCGTCCAGTAGAACGAACCGAGCACCGCGGCGGTGGCTCCCGATTTGATCGTCCACGAGAAGTACTCAGCGGTGTGGTCACTCAACACGAACAATTGGATGCCGGCGAGGAACGTCAGAGCGGAACCGGCGATGAGCACGAATCGCGTCAACGGCAGCGTCACCTGGTAGGTGGGGGTCACAGGGCCGACCGTAGCGGCCTCAGGGGCCGACCGGGAGATCGAACTCAACCTCATCACCCGAGGTCAGCGTCGAGCCAGGCGGTCTCCTCTGGGGTGAGATTGGACGTCAGGTCGGCACCGATCTGGGCTGGGTGCTGTCGGGTTACGGCATATCGAGCGGTCTGCCCGACGGCGTCACGCCCCAGCGCCGCGTCCACTTCGCGCGCCGCGCGCTCGCCGGACTCCACCGCGCCCTCCATATAGCCGGTCCACTCCCGGGCGGTCTCGGTGCCCGCCCAGTGGATCCGGCCGCACGGCACGCGCAGCGCCGGGGCGTAGAGCCCCATGACCCCTGGCGGCATGATGCCCGTCGGGCAGCCGCGGGACCACTCGTCGGCGGCCCAGTCCTTGATGCGAAACAGGGTGTGCTCCCGCGCTCGCGGTCCGAAGCCTCGCACCAGGACATCCTCGAAAACCCCTTGCTGTGCCGCCTCGGGCAGCCGTCCGATCTCGCGGGCGGCCGCGCCCACGCAGAACCCGACCAGAGCTGCTTGGGCGCCGTCGTGGCTGCAGTTGTCGAAGACCACCGACACCGGCCCGCTGGTGCACACCATCTCGCCGGAGAAGCCGGCCTCCCGCCAGAACGGGACGTCGTACAGGGCGTGGAACTTGATCGTGCCTCCCATCGGGATGCGTTGCATCATCGCGTCGCGCTGCGGCGGCAGACCGGGTTCGTAGCGGATTCGTGAGGCCATGTGGGGTGGTGCGGTGGCCACGACGCGGCGGGCCCGCACCTGCGCGTCGGTGTCGCCGCCGGTCGTGACGACCACACCGTCGTCGTGCTGCGCGATGCAGGTCACCGGGTTGCTGAGCCGCACCCGGTCGCCGAGCGCACCGGCCAGCGCCACCGACACCGAGTGCGCGCTGTGGACGAAGCGTGACTCCTGCGCAGCATCGCGGATCTCGACGAGTTTGAGGATGCCGCCGCCCTGCCCGATGTACCAGAGCGCATGCAGCAGACTCAGCTCCGACGGCTCGGCGCCGAAGATCACCCGGACGGCGGCAGTCATCGCCCCGCGCACCGTCGTCGAAGGAATCGCCGACCTCATCCACGAGGCCAACGTGCGCGCGTCGAGTCTCGTCGCACCCGGGGCATTCCACGGGTCCTCGGCGGGTATCCGCGCGGCCATCCGGTCGATCCGCCAGATGGCCGTCTGCATGATCACCAGGGCCGCCGGCGGCAACGACGGAATGGCGCCGGTGTAGGTCGAGATGCGCCCGTCGACGTCGAGGACCTTGCGCCCCGTGTCGTAGGTGGGGAAGGTGGCAGCGCCCAGCTCGGCCGCCAGGCGGGTCATGCGCCGCTGCTGCGGGCCGATCCACTGGCCGCCGATGTCGAAGGTCGCGTGCCCCAGACGTTCGGAGGCAGTGCGGCCACCGACGCGGTCGTTGCCCTCGAGCACCACCACCGAGCGACCGGCCCGCACGAGGTTCCGGGCGGTGGTCAGGCCCGCCAGTCCCGCACCGACGATGGCGACATCAACCGACTCCATGAGGTGGGGTTCTAGGACGCCGCGCCCGCGTGGCTGTGGCCGTGGCTGCGCCGGCGAGCCATCCACTTGCCCAACTCCCATAGCAGGAACAACGCAACTGCGGGCGCGGCACCGAGCAGCCATTGGTTGCCGGTCAACGAAGTGGTCTTGAGGAACT
>JAUPKO010000631.1 GCA_030837395.1 Actinomycetota bacterium
ACATGCCGCAGGTCAGCAGAGTGAGCACCAGATGCAGTCCGTGGTTGGTGCCGCTGTTGTAGACCACCACCGGCGGCGCCTGGGGGGCGATCTGCTGGGCCACGATGATCGGCTGCTGGGGGGTCTGCGGCGTCTGCCGCCGCGGCATCGGCGCCCGGTTTTCCGTCCACTGGACTCCGTCGAAGTAGCGCATGCTCGGCACGCCGCCGTAACGGAATCCGGTGTGGTTGTCCGGGTCGGGATACCAGCCGGCCGGCACCGTGGGCGGCGGCGGGCTCGGCCGCCCGGCCGCCGGATACTCCGGTGTCGCAGGCTGATCGGCGGGCATCGGTGCCGGGCTTCCCACCTCGGGCCATAACGGGTCCGTCATCGTGATTCCCCCTTTGACGTGCTGCCCCGCGGGCGATTAACCGCGGTAAATCGGTGCGGTGCTGAGCCTACGGCCGGGTAGGGACGAAAACGGGGGCCGCCGGCCGCTCAATCCGCCGCGGCCGCGGCGTCGGCGGCGTTGTAGCGAAACGCCACGCTGTCGATGGGCGCTTTTCGCAGCGCCAGGTTGTAGCGATCCTCAAAGCGCGGCAGAACCTTGGCCTGGATCCAAAACTCGGGATCGTCATGGGCTGCGCCGATCACCGCCCCGGCGATGCAGGCGATGGAGTCCGAATCGCCGTTGCTGGTCGAGGCCCAGCCCAACGCCTCATGGCCGGTCAACAGGGCCGGGGCGGTCCATCGCGGGGTGGCCATGTCGGCGACCAGAAGGCCGACGGCGACCGCGGTGGCCGACTCCCAGCCTTCGCCGATACCCATGCACGGGTCGCCCCAGTCGGCGGGGTCGAGTTCGTCGAGTTCGCGCTTGATCCCGTAGGCGTCGAGCAGTGCATCGAGGTTGCCGTCCTCGACGCCGGCGGCCAGGTAGCCCTGGACATCGCTGGTGATGGGGGAGAGCACGGCGGCCAGGTACTCGTCATCGAGCCAGGGGCTTTCCCCGGTCAGCACCGCCATCGCCGCGCTGACCGAATGCTCCAGGAACCGGCCGGACAGGCTCGGCCCCAGCCGGATGGCCTCGGCGAGGACCAGGGCGGCCGCCAATGCCCGCGGATGCTTGTGGGTCACCAGCGCCTGAAGGGCGGTGATACCCAGCCACACCTCATCGGGGCAGAATGCGGCGGGAGCCAGACGCATCACCGCACCGCAGCCGGCGCTTTCCACCGCGCCATCGGTGTCGAACCAGCGGGCGCCCCCGCGCAGCCGGGTCAGCGAGGTCATGCAGGTGGTTCCGGGTGCCCGGTTGTTGTCCGGGTCGGTCTGCCATTGCAGGAACCGCTCGGTGATGGCGGCGGTGACCGCGGCGATGTTGTCGAGCTGGCCGGCGGCGTCGACGAGGGCGTCGTGCAGCGCCAGGGTCATCTGGGTGTCGTCGGAGACCCGCCAGATCTGCGGGGGCGGGGCCACCGGGTAGGCCGGCATCTTGTCGTACTTGGTGAACTCGACCTGGTAGCCCCAGGCGTCTCCGGCGGCCAGGCCGATCAGGCTGTTGGCGTAGCGCTCTGCGCTGCGCGTGGTGGCAAGAAGCATGCGTCACCCCCTTTCTTTGATGTATACAACTATACCATATAACCGTATAGTGATGTACGTTATTCCGGTCAGGCTGCGAGGCTGCGAAGCAGCTGCCCGAGCCGGGCCAGGCGTTGCGCCGCGGCCACACAGTCACCGGCCAGATGAGCGCCGACGGTACGCGGAATCCGCTCGGCCAGCGAGGCTGGATCCTCGGTCGCCAGAATCGCCTCGATCGCCGCCTCCAACGCCTTCGTCGCCGCCGCACCCCCACCCGGAGCCGCCGCGCTGTCGGCGCCGCCGTCGGCATCGGCGGCCCCGCCGAGGTCGATCACTGACCCGGCCTTCGGCTTCACCGTCACGGCCGCAGCCGGCGTCGGCGGCGCGGCGGCCGCGGGATCGGTGGACTGGGAAATCCACACCGGTTCGGCATCCACCCCCGCCCCGCCGGCAGCTTCGACATCCTCAACCCCACCCTCCGCGGCCGGCCACTGCGGCGCGGCGTCACCGGCCTCACCGTGGGCGGCGGCCGGCAGTGCGGGCAAGGCGGCGGGAACCAACGCACCCAGGGGTGACTCAGTCACCGTGGAGCTGATCACCGGACCGAAACCGGGCACCGTGGAACGCTTGGACACCGAGTCGATCAACTCCCGCAGCACCGCGGTCTGCTCCTCGACGTCGGTGACCCCCTCCAGGGCGGCCTGGGCTTCCTCGATGACCACCCGCGCCCCCGCGACGCCCAGGCGTGCCACGTCGGCGGAGGTCACCGGAATGCGTGCGCCGGGGTAGACCAATTCCTGCAGCGGCAGGATCAGCCCCACAATGCCCTGCTGGTAGCGCCGGGCATTGGACGATGCGCAGCCGAGCTGGTCACATACGAACGCGGTGAAGCCGCCGTACGGCCGCCCGCCGGCGTCGTTGACGTAACGCCAGTCCTCGTCGCGGTAGATCTCGGCCAGAGTTTCAAAGACGGTCTGAAAGGCGTTGCGCAGCGCGGCGGTACGCCGTTCGGCGCGTTCCTGACGGGTCTCCAGTTCGCCGGCCTCGGCGATGGTCGCGACTTCGTTCACCGGGGACCCCGGGCGGTGATCGCGGCGGCGATCGGTTCGGCGGCGTCTTCGAGGAAGGCCCGCAGTCGCTTCTGTGCGGCCTTGTCCGCCCATGCCTCGACGATGACGTCGGAGAGCCTCGAGGTGAACACGCCCATCTCGGCGTCGATGTCCAGGCGCATCCGCTTGCGCTCCTGGTTGGGCAGCAGTCGCATCAGTGTCACGGTGACCCGGTTGGTGTCCATCGCGGCGGGGGTATTGCGGAAGGTGCCCATGATCCGCTGGGCCACAAGCGCATTGACCACGGGGTCATTGCCGGTGAGGTCGCCGACGGGGATGACCGCCAGGGGGCCGTCATTGGGGCCGGCGTTACCGCGCCGCACGCGTTCCTCGTACTCTTCGCCGGCCATCGTCAGTCCGTTGAGGTAGGTCATCTTCAGGTTCTTGCGTTCGCCGCTGTCGTAGGGCGACAGTTCGAAGCGGCGGTAGGTCTCGGCGGCGCCGGCGGGGGTGGAGGCGGAGTCGACCGCGTCGCGGTCGCGCCGTTCGCGGGCCTTGGCGAGCTGTTCTTGAACCTTGGCCAACTCGCCGGCGAGTTGCTCGGGGGTCATGTCGGACAGGTCGAGGGTGTCAGTCATGTGCGGCGATCCTTTCGGCCTCATCGACGCCGAAGAACCGTTCGGCGGCCGCGGTGGCTTCCGCCTCGGTGGCGCCGGTGAAGGTGTGCACCTGCCCGGTGGTGGGGTCGGTGATCTCGAGTTCGACCGCGATGTCGGTGTCCTCGAGGATCTCCACCGGGATCCTGATCGTGTTGTCGCTCATCGGTTTTCCTTTCTCTACTCTCTACGCCTCGGCGGCGAGGGTGTCGTGGTCGATGCGGCTCAAGATCGCATCGGCGGCTTTGACGACGCGATCGGCTGTCTCGGCCACCTTCTTCTTGTCGCCCTTGGCCCAGTTGTCGATGTAGGCGAAAGCGCTGCCGCCCGGGGTCAATCCGAACCGCCGGCCGATCACATAGGCCACCGACTCGGCTTCGACCTCCATCGTCGGGCGTTCACCGCCCGGCCCGGTGTGGTAGTCGTGTGCCCGTTCCATGTGGCCCAGCTCGATATGAGCGAGCTCATGCGCAAGGGTGACCGCAGCGTGGGCCGGCGAGTAACGGGTACTGACCACGACCATTTTCGGGTTGTGGCTGGTGAACCCTTCCGGGCCGCCCTCCGGCAACTCCTGGAAGTGCACGCTGTAGCCGTGCGCCTCGACCTGGGCTTTCAGCGCAGGCACCATCTCCGGCGGCGCTTCGCCTTCCTCGCGGGTGTAGGGCACCTGCGGCGGTTGGGGGATGGGGTCGCCGGAGGTTTGGGTCACGTCGAAAACCGTGACAGGCAAGAAGCCGGTCACAATCTTGCGGTAGACGAACGGCTTGCCGTCCTCGTAGCCGTCGGGCTTGACCCCCGGAGGGCACGGCGCCTTGATGCGGGCTTTCTTCGGCGCCCAGATCCAGATCGCCTTGGAGCCCTTTTCGACGTTGCGCCCCAGGTCCTTCCAACGGTGAAAGCCGGCCACCTGAGTGGCCTTCGGGAACTGCATGCGAATCAGCAACTGGTTGTTGAACGAGTAGTTGTGGAACCGGCCGGCGTACTCCAGCCAACTCGTCCACTGATCGGCGGTGTTCAGATTGCCGATCACCTCGTCGATCTCGCGGCGGATGTCCTCGTTGCGGGTGGACTTGTCCCCGAAGCTCACCGTCCCCGCCGCCGGGGGCGTCGGTGCGGTGCCGGCGAGCGCCGACTTGAGCACCGCCTCGGTCTTCTCCAACACGGCCACCGCGCTGACCGACTGGGAGTAGTTCGACCTGGTGTCACCCGAGCAGCGGCGCGGGCCGCCCGGCTCGTGCGTGGCTTTACACACCCCGCCAACCTCGCTTCCGTCGCGGCGAGACCGCTACTGTCTGTAGCGCCCGACACCCGATCGGGAAGACGTCTCGCGTCCTAACCGGAAGTACCGGTCCCCGCCGCGGTTTCCGTCAATGCAGCCCGGACTTTTTCCGTCCCCCCGCAGGGACATGTCATCGGCCCACGTCAGAGCTGGTGCAGGGTTATTGGACTTCGTCAGGTCGGCGCAGCCAGGCGTCCAGCGTCACCCGCGTGATCCCGAGTGCCTCGGCGATCACCCGCTTGGGAACGCCCATCGCGTAGTGCTTCTTAGCCAGCTCCGCCGCGGCGACCCGCTGGGCTTTCAGTCGCGCCTCAAGGCCCTCCAGGCGCAGACCCTGCTCGACGAGCTCCTCCACCTCATCGGCCGGCACCTCAGCGCGGGGACGCCCCCGGCGGCGTGCGGACTCAGCCACAGCGCACCGCCATCGGGCCGGGGATCTCCACCACCGAGAGCATGTACAGCACTATACCATTTGTCGGTATAGG
>JAUPKO010000066.1 GCA_030837395.1 Actinomycetota bacterium
TCCCGAAGGCCAGCGCCCCGAATGCCCCATGCGACGATGTGTGCGAGACGCCGCACACCACCGTCATGCCGGGCTGGGTCAGGCCCAGCTGCGGGCCGATCACATGGACGACCCCCTGCTCGATGCTGCCGAGCGAGTACACGGGCACGCCGAACTCCGCGCAGTTGGCGCGCAGGGCATCGATCTGCGCCCTCGACACGGGGTCCGCGATGGGCAGGGTGATGTTCTGCGTCGGGGTGTTGTGATCCTCGGTCGCCAGGGTGAGATCCGGTCGGCGGACAGGCCGCCCCGACGATCGCAGCCCGTCGAATGCCTGCGGGCTCGTCACCTCGTGCACGAGATGGAGATCGATGTACAGCAGGTCCGGCTCGCCGTCCGCGTGACGGACCACGTGGTCCTCCCAGACCTTCTCGGCCAGTGTGCGTCCCATGCTTCCTCCACAGCTCGTCGCGTCACGTCTCGTCTTGACATCCCACTATATGAGACGCGAGTATCACTCTATGGACGAGTCTAGCGGAGTGGGCGTCATTGACAAGTCCGTCCTCGTGCTCGACGCGATCGCCGGTGCACCCCGCTCTCTGGTCGAGCTCGTGACGGCGACCGGGCTCCCCCGCGCCACCGCGCATCGACTCGCACTCGCGCTCGAGCACCATGGCCTGATCGCTCGCGACGACAGCGCCCGATTCGTCATCGGGGGCCGCCTGCGGCAGTGGGGCGGCGGGGCCGACCCCCTCCTGCCCCGGGCCCAGGCCACGGTCCTCGAGCTGCGCGATGCGACGGGCGTGTCCGCCCAGGTGTACCGACGCGCCGGCGACGAGCGGCTGTGCCTCGCTGCCGCGGAGCCGTCCGCTGGCCTTCGCGACACCGTCCCCGTGGGGTCGCTCCTCACGCTGAAGGCCGGGTCGGCCGCCCAGGTCCTGGTCGCGTGGCTGCCCGAGCCCGAGCAGCGGTTGCTCCTGGGCGGCGCCGCCTTCACCCGGGCAGACCTTGCCCGCGTACGACGGCGCGGCTGGGCCCAGAGCAGCGCGCAGCGCGAGCCGGGCGTCGCCTCGATCTCGGCTCCCGCCTACGGACCGGCCGGCGAGGTCACGGCCGCGGTCAGCCTGTCCGGCCCCATCGACCGGCTCGCCACCCCCACCCAGGCCCAGGTGCAGGCCCTCCTCTCCGCAGCCGCGCGACTGTCGGTCCACGGCTAGGCTCCGCCCCACCGACGGGGCGATGGCGAGGAGGGCACCATGGCACTGCAGGCCGAGGACCGGGATCCCACGGTCTCGCCGCGCGACGACTTCTACCGCTACGCCAACGGCGGCTGGCTCGACGCGAACCCGATCCCCGCCGGCTACGGATCATGGGGTGCGTTCCACGAGGTGGATGAGCGCAACCTCGTGGTCCTGCAGTCGCTGCTCGAGCGGGCCGCCCAGGCACCCGCAGACGACCTCGACCGACTCCTGGGCGACTACTACCACGCCGGGATGGACACCGAGGCGATCGAGACGGCCGGGCTCGAACCCCTCCGGGGCTATCTGGACTCGATCCACGCGATCGCCTCGCATGCCGACGTCCTCGCCCTCCTGCCCGCCCTGCACCGGGACGGCCTGTCCGCGCTGTGGTCGTGGGGCGTCGAGGTCGACCATGACGACTCCCGCGTCCATCTCCTCTGGCTGGTCCAGGGCGGCCTGGGCCTGCCGGATCGCGACGCCTACGACGACCCGTCCGAGGTCGCCGCCGGCCTGCGCGAGGCCTACGTCGAGCACGTCGCAGCTCAGTTGCGCAACGCAGGCGAGAGCGGCGACCTGGACGAGCGAGCCCGGGACGTGCTCGCATTCGAGACCCGCCTGGCCTCGCACCACCTGCGCAGCGAGCAGCGGCGGGACCCCGGCGTCACCCTCAATCGCCACGACCTCGCGCAGCTCGCCGCCCTGAGCCCCGATCTCGCACTGCCCGGCTACCTCACGGCGCTGGGGGCGTCCGCCGCGCGGTCCGTGAACGTCGAGAGCCCGGGATACCTGGCCGCCCTGCCGACTGTGCTGGCCGATACCGACGTCGCGGTGCTCCGCGACTACCTGGCGTTCCAGGTCATCTCCAGCCTCGCCGAGGCGCTGCCGAAGGCCGTGGACGACGAGCACTTCGCGTTCTACGGCCGCCGGGTACAGGGCAAGACCTCGCAGCTCGTACGCCACAAGAGGGTCATCGCGGCACTGGGGTCGGATCTGGGCGAGGCGCTCGGACGCCGATTCGTCGAGGCCACCTTCCCGGCCAGCGCCAAGGACCGCGCCCGGGCCATGGTCGACGAGCTCCTCGCGGAGATGCGCACCTCGCTGCTGACGCGCGAGTGGATGGGCGAGCAGACCCGGGCCGCGGCGATCGAGAAACTCGACGCGTTCGGCGTGAAGATCGGCTACCCCGACACGTGGCGGGACTGGTCCGGCGTGGCGATCGGCCGTGACTCCTACTCGGCGAACCGGATCGGGGCGGCGCGCTTCGAGGCCGACCGCCAGCTGGCCCGGATCGTCGAGCCGGTCGACCCGGGCGAGTGGGCCATGCCCCCGCATGCCGTCAACGCCTACTTCCACCCGCTCCGCAACGAGATCGTCTTCCCTGCCGGCATCCTGCAGCCGCCGATGTTCGACGCCGAGGCGGA
>JAUPKO010000632.1 GCA_030837395.1 Actinomycetota bacterium
CAGTGGTGGTGGCAGGCGCACCCCTACTCGCTGTCAGCCGCCCCAGATGGCCACCGGCTGCGGATCACGGTCAAGAACCTGGGCGACCAGAGCGGAGCTCTGGCCACACTGCGCCCCGGCACCCGAGTGCTGGCCGAAGGGCCCTATGGCGCCTTCACCGCGGAGCGGGCTCGACCTGGCGCGCCGATCGTGGCGCTCGCTGCGGGGGTGGGGATCGCGCCGCTGCTGTCGCTGCTGGGCAGCCTGCCGCCCAACCGCAGCAATGTCACGCTGATCTATCGAGTCGTGTCGATGGCCCCGGGCACGATCGCGCTGCAGGCCGACGTCGAAGCGCTGGTGGCCCGTAATGGCTGGACCCTGCGCTACCTCACCGGTGAGATCGATGAGTGCACGATGGACGCTGTGCGGCTGTCGATACTCGCTCCGGACCTGCCGCGGGCCGACGTCTTCGCGTGCGGCCCCCGCGGCTTCTTGGACAAGGCCGCCGAGGCCACCAAGATCGCCGGGGTCCCCGCTGAGCGCTTCCACGACGAACTATTCGTCTTCTGACTCAAGGAGGAACCACTGATGAAACGCGCCCTGATGGTGACGTCGGCGACCGCTGTCGGCCTGTTCGCCGCACTCAGCTACACACCTCGGATGGCCTTGCCGGCGGTGTCGGCCGCCCCCGCGACACCGATCCCCGCGACCAGCGCCCCTCCTGTTGCTGCCGCCCCGGCACCCGCCGCCACCACGGCTGCTGCCGCCACCGCTCCTGGATCCACTGCGGCTCCGGCAGCACCTGCCGCCACTGGACCCGCTGCGGCACCGGCCGCGCCGACTTCACCGGCGGCCGTGTCCGGCACCTTCACCGGAACATCTGTCAGCACCCGCTATGGCGACGTGCAAGTCGCCGTCACCGTGACGGCCGGGAAGCTCACAGACGTGACGGCGCTGGCGTTCCCTTCGGCCGACACCAAGTCCGCCGCAATCTCGGCCAGCGCAATACCGGTGCTTCGGGAGGAGACCATCGCCGCCCAGTCCGCCGAGGTCGCCACCATCAGCGGCGCCACCTACACGTCCCAGGCGTGGCAGGAGTCCGCCGCCGCTGCGCTGGCCCAGGCGGGGCTGTGAGTCGTGACCGGAATCCGGCCCGCGCCGCTGCAGGGGTGGCAGCGGCAGGTGCACACCGAACACGTGTGGACCACTGTGGTGACCATCGACGTACGCGGGCCCGACCTTCCGGCCGCCCGCGTGACCCCTCTGCTGCGCGCGTGCGCTGAGTTCACCCATGACGTGGACCGCTGGCTCTCACCCTTCCGGCCGGACTCCGCCGTGAGTGCGATCAACCGCGGCGACCTAGCTGAGCGCGACGCTCCGGCCGAAGTGGTGGCGGTGCTCGATGGGTGTCGGCGCGCCCGCGAGCTCACCGGTGGCGCCTTCGACCCGTGGCACTCCGGCACCGGGCGAGTCGACCCATCGGGGTACGTCAAAGGCTGGGCCGCCGATTGCATGGCGCAGATGGTCACTTCGGCTGGGTTCGCCAATGTGTGCGTGAACGCCGGCGGCGACATCACGTGCCGTGGCGAACAGGCGCCGGGGATGCCGTGGGCCATCGGCCTGCAGCATCCGGCGCGACCGGACGAGGTGGTCAAGGTGGTGCACCTGCGTGACGCAGCCGTGGCCACCTCGGGCCGCTATGAACGTGGCGACCACATCGTCGATCCGGCCCTCACGGCCCCTCGGCGCATGCTTGATTCGGCGACCGTCGTGGGCCCTGATGGCGGCCTGGCCGATGCGCTCGCCACAGCGCTGGTGGTGACCGGCGCCTACGGTGTGGGGTTTCTGCCGGATACCCAGGCGTGGTCGGCTTATCTGGTGACGGCTGGCCGGGCTCAACTGACCGGCCCGGCATTCACCTGACGTCGGTGTGTGCGTCGGCCCCTCCACCGGACCCGGCCACACCAATACCGAGGCGCGCTCCTAGTTGACGGACGACTGGTCGGGGGTCCGCTGGGTCGCCTCCACCGCTGTGGCCGATTCTTCGGGGGCCGGCGGCGGCGCCCACGCGCACGAGGCTTCACCGCCCAGGCGAACGTACAGGGCCCACCCCAGCAGGAGCATTCCGGCCATCGCCAGGTAGGGCTGGATCGGCGCGAACACTCGCACAGCCCCACTGGCACCCAGGGCGAGCAGCACCAGCTTGTTACACACCGGACAGCCGATGGCGACGTAGGCCAGCGCACCACCGATCAGCCCGCCGCGCGCGGGCCGGTCATCTGCACCTTGGGGTGCCAGGCCGCCCCCATCCCTCCTGACGTAGGTGGCGGTGAGCAAGCCGGTCAGGATGCTGGTCGCGACCAGCACCTCCATGGCCCAGGGGGTCGGGGCGATGGAGCGGCCGAAGACTGGGTTGGCCACCACCGCCGTCGCCAGGCCGAGCATGGCGAAAGTGCCGGCTCCGGCCAGGACGGCGACCAACCAACGGCGCGCGGGCCACGTCAGCAGGACGGACAGCACACACATGTCGACTCCCTTTCACCTGGGTAGACCGGGCGACCCACCAACGGTGCCCCACTATACCCCGGGGGGCATATGAGAGCTTGATCCTGGCGAAGGTGGCCTGCCACCCGCGGTGCCAGCACCTTCGCTTGTACCGACGGCCCAATCAGCCACCCAAGCTGAACTCGGTGCGCCAGGTGGTCAGCTCGGCGAGCACCTCCGGGATCGGATCGACGCCGATCCCGGGCCCGGTCGGCACCGGCAGCTGCCCA
>JAUPKO010000633.1 GCA_030837395.1 Actinomycetota bacterium
GTCAGGCTTTCGCCCATTGCGCAATATTCCCCACTGCTGCCTCCCGTAGGAGTCTGGGCCGTGTCTCAGTCCCAGTGTGGCCGGTCGCCCTCTCAGGCCGGCTACCCGTCGTCGCCTTGGTAGGCCATTACCCCACCAACTAGCTGATAGGCCGCGGGCCCATCCCTGACCGAAAAACTTTCCACCACCATCGGATGTCCGAAGTGGTCGTATCCGGTATTAGCTCCTCTTTCGAGGAGTTATCCCGAAGTCAGGGGCAGGTTGCCCACGTGTTACTCACCCGTTCGCCACTGATCACCAGGGCAAGCCCTGGGTCACCGTTCGACTTGCATGTGTTAAGCACGCCGCCAGCGTTCGTCCTGAGCCAGGATCAAACTCTCCGTGAATGCTTCATCATCCGCCTTGCGGCGGGAAGGTGAGGCTCACTTGAGTGAGACCTAGCAGAGCACGAGCTGATCGTAGATCAATCTCGTCAATGCCTCAAAGAAATCCCTGATCCGTCGTTGCTGGGGGCTGATGCCCTTCGCCACGTCGAACCCGGGGGTAAATTCATCGACTTTTGGCACACTGTTGAGTTCTCAAGGATCGCGCGCCGACCGGATTGGTTCTTTCGTTCCGCTTCCGGGGCAACTCTCCTACGTTACCTCGCCCGCTTCCTGACCGCAACCCCGGGGGGCATTTGGCCGTGTGACTGCCACCACAGTGTGGAGGATGTCGGTTGCGCGGAGATTTCGGCCGGATCGTCCGCCTCAGTGGCGTCCGTTGCTCCGTGCCGGGCAACAGGGAAAACATTACACGGGCGTTTCCGGGGTGTTTCAGCACCCCCCTACTTCCGTTGCGGCGCAACGTGTTTGGGCAGGTCAGGGCAGGTTCGCGGGGTGCGTCACGGCAGTTCAGCAAGGAACCGCACCCCAGCGACGGACCTCTTTCCACGCCGCAACACGACCCACCCGTCCGCGAGGGCATCCGCAGTGGCGATCACCGCGTCGTTGTCGCTGACGCGCACGTTGTTGACGTAGACGCCGCCTTCACCGACCGCGCGACGGGCGGCGCCCTTGGATTCACACAGGCCCGTCTGCAGCAGGAGGTCCACTACCGGCACCGACTGGTCGCCGACGACTTCGGCGTGCGGCGTCTCGGTGAGGGCGGCGGTCAACGTGGCGCCATCGAGCGTCGCGGTGTCGCCTCGGCCGAACAGGGCACGGCTCGCCTCCTCGACCCGCGCGGCCTCGGCCGGGGAGTGGATCAGCGAGGTCAACTCCTCGGCGAGGGCGCGCTGGCCCAGGCGCGCGGCAGGTCTGGCCAGGCTGGCCTGCTCCAAAGCAACGATCTCGGCCGGCGGTCGCAGGCTGAACAGCCGCAGGAATCGGCCCACGTCGCGGTCGTCGGTGTTGATCCAGAACTGGTAGAAGGCGTAGGGGCTGGTGAGGTCAGCGCTGAGCCAGACGGCGCCGCCGGCCGTCTTGCCGAACTTGGAGCCGTCCGACTTTGTGACCAATGGCACAGTCAAGGCGTGCGCCTTGGGACCTTCGTGGCCCATGACCCGGCGGATGAGGTCCAGACCCGCCGTGATGTTGCCCCATTGGTCCGCTCCCCCGATCTGCAAGGTGCAGCGACGACTTCGATACAGCTCGAGGTAGTCGTTGGCCTGCAGCACCATGTAGCTGAACTCGGTGTAGCTGATGCCCGGACCCTCCAGTCGCGCCCGGACCGACTCCTTGTCGAGCATCTGGTTGACGCTGAAGTGCTTGCCGACGTCGCGCAGCAGGTCGATGGCCGACAGTTGAGCGGTCCAGTCGTAGTTGGACACTACCGACGCCGCCGCCGGGCCGTCGAACTCCAGCACCACTGCCAATTGCGCACGGATGTTGGCCAACCAGGCCTCAACGATCTCAACCGAGTTCAGGTTCCGCTCGCTGCTACGCCCAGATGGGTCGCCGATCAAGCCCGTCGCACCGCCGACCAGGCCGATCGGCAGGTGCCCGGCCAGTTGAAATCGTCGCAGCGTGAGCAGCGGCACCAGGTTGCCGACGTGGAGGCTCGCAGCGGTGGGATCGAATCCGCAATAGAGCGTTTGCGGTCCGTCGGCCAGTGCCTCGGCCAGCGCCCGATCATCCGTGCTCTGCGCCACCAGCCCGCGCCAACGCAACTCGGCGAGGAGGTCACCCTCGGGCGGCAGGGGCACAGGTGCGGTGTCGGTGTCGGCCGTCATGCCCTCATCTTGGCACCGTCGGCGGCAGCCTTCACCACGGCCAGAAACCTAGCGGCCGCCTGCGCATCGTCGGGCTGTGTCAGCGCCGCCGCACGACCCGCCCGTCCCATCTCGTTGCGCACCTCAGGGTCGCCCAGCCTCCGCAATGCCTGGGCTAACTTCCCCGGATCACTCTGCCGAATCACGACTCCGGCCGGCCCGTCCGGCGTTCGGATTCGACGTGAGATTGGCCCCTCGCCAGCCATGATGACAGGGATCGAACCCAGCATGGCCTCCGTCGCGGTGATGCCGAACCCCTCGCGCGTGGGAGCGCGGGACTGGCCGGGACGGGTGAGTACCGCCAGCGCCGTGAACGCCCGGACCAACCGGCCAGCGTGTGGGATCGATCCCAGGAAATCCACCCGGTCAGCCACCCCGAGTGAGTGGGCCAACTCCTGCAACCTCTCACCCTCTCCCGGCGTGGCAGCATCTACCGGGCCGATCACCGCGAGCCGCCACCCGGCTGACTCGCGGTAGACCAGGCTCTTGATCGCGACATCCACCCCTTTGTAGGGCACCAGCCGTCCGATCATCACCAATCTGCGCTCGGGCCCCGGGCGCCATCCGAGGGCCGCCAACTCAGCAAGGGCCTCACTCTTCGGCAGCGGCTCATCGGGACGCGCAGGCTCAATCGCTATCACGTCGTCGCGCCCGGTGGGGATACCCACTTCTTCGGCGGTGGCGATCACCGAGGTGCTTAATCGGCCGAGGGGCCGGGCCAGTGGGCGGTCGAACGAGTGGTCCATCTTGAGCCAGACGGTGGGGAGTCTGAGTGACCGCGCCGGTACCGCCACTGCCGTCATGGCCTTCACACCGTTGGCGATCACCACGGCCGGCCGGTATCGTCGCAGTTCGCGCAGAATTGGCCGACCTGCCCCCAGAATCGCACCTGGGCTGGCGCCCGTCGGGTATACCGAGATGTGGGCCCCGAGATCGCTCAGCACACCCTCGAAAGGCCCGTGCTGGAGCATGATCGCCCGCACTCGGATGGCATGGCGCAGGTGCCCCAGATAGGACGCCAGGACAAGTTCCGAGCCACCCCCGGGATCGCCGAACGACGTCACCAGAACCACGTCCAGCACCTCCGACCCAGCCATGAGACCTCCCCTCCTCCGTGCAGACCGCCGTCACGCGAGCACGCTGCCAACCTAACCCATTGCCACGGCTCGGGCCGTGGCCAATTGGGCGCGTACCTGCGCCGGTGCCGTACCGCCAGGCGTCGTGCGGGAGGACAGCGCACCGCCAGTGCTCAGCACCTCACGGACCTGCGGAGTCAACGCGGGCGAGGCCGCGGCGAGTTCCTCATCAGTGAGGTCCCACAGCTCGACCCCGCGCGCCTCAGCCGCCTGCACGCACAACCCCGCGACCTCGTGAGCATGCCGGAAGGGCATCCCCCGCACCACCAGCCAGTCCGCGATCTCGGTGGCGAGGGCGTAACCCTGTGGGGCCGTCGCAGCCATCCTGTCGGTGTCGAACACCAAGGTGGCGATCATGCCGGTCATGGCGGGCAGGACCAGCAGCAACTGGTCCACCGAGTCGAACACGGGTTCCTTGTCCTCTTGCAGATCCCGGTTGTAAGCGAACGGCAGCCCCTTGAGGGTCGCGAGTAGACCAGTGAGGTTGCCGATCAGCCGCCCCGACTTGCCGCGCGCCAACTCCGCCACATCCGGGTTCTTCTTCTGCGGCATGATCGACGAGCCGGTGGACCACGAGTCGTGCAGTCGGGCCCAACCGAACTCTGGCGACGACATCAAGATGACCTCTTCGGCCAACCGCGACAAGTGCACACCGATCATGGCCGTGACGAACAGGAACTCGGCCACAAAATCGCGATCGCTGACCGCGTCGATCGAGTTCGCCGCAGCCGAATCGAAGCCCAACGCCGTGGCCACCGCCGCCGGATCCAACGGCAACGCCGAGCCGCTCAGGGCCCCCGAACCGAGCGGCGAGACGTTGACCCGACGCCGCCAATCCACCAGGCGGTCGCGGTCGCGCTGCAGGGCATGCACGTGTTTGCCCAGTTCGTGCCCGAACGACACCGGCTGGGCGTGTTGGAGGTGCGTGAACCCCGGTGACGGACAGTCCACGTGGGCCTCGGCCTGATCCAACAACGCCAACTGCAAGTCGCGCACGGCGGCATCGACCTCGCCCGCGGCGGCCCGCAGGTAGAGCCGGAAGTCCGTGGCCACCTGGTCATTGCGACTGCGGCCGGCACGGAGTTTGCCGCCCAACGCTCCGAGCCGCTCCAGCAAGCCACGTTCGATCGCCGTATGCACGTCCTCGTCGGACTCCAGCGGCGTGAACTGACCGCTAGCAACCGCACCCCGCAAATCAGCGATAGCGGCCTGCACCCCCACGTATTCATCGGCGGTGAGCAACCCCGCCGCCTGCAGCACCTGGGCGTGCGCCCCGGTCTGATCCAGGTCGTACGGCGCGAGTCGCCAATCAAAGTGCACCGACAGGCTCAACGCCACCAAGGCCGGGGAGGGCGGCTCGCGGAAGCGACCTCCCCACAACGTCGCGGCCTCCTCGGCCACCCCGCCATCCGGCTTTCCGGTGCTCACCGGCGGGCCCGGCCGTCAACGGCACGACGGATCATCAAGATTCCTCCTCGGTTTCGGCGGCGACAGGCCTCATCGGCGCTGCTCCGCGAGTTTCAGCATGGTCTGCGCCACGTCGGCGCCACCGGTGGGACTGCGTGTCACCATCAGCACGGTGTCATCGCCGGCAACGGTTCCGATGACGTCGTCCAGCGGGGCGTGGTCAACCGCCGAGGCCAGGAACTGCGCAGCCCCCGGCGGGGTACGCAGCACCGCGATGTTGCCCGACGAATCGACTGACAGCAGCACCTCGGTCAGCACCCTGCCCAACCGAGTGCGCGCGGTCGACGGACTCTCGGGCAAGCGGGCCCCCGGATCGCCGCCGGGCGAGGGCACCGCGTAGAACGCCTCACCGCTGGCGTCGGTCACCTTCAAGGCGCCGATCTCGTCCAGATCGCGCGAGACTGTCGCCTGGGTGACGTCGTAGCCGTCCTCGGACAGTAGCTCCCGCAGGGCCGCTTGCGATGCCACCCGATGCCGAGTCAGCAACTCCACGATGCGGCCTCGGCGCGCCACCTGGCTGCGCACGATGCTCACCCGGCGACACCCGCGCCGAGCCGGCGGATGACCGCGTTCAGCACTGCCATCGCTTCATCAGCCTGGTCCAGGGTCAGGTTCAACGGGGGGGCCAGCCGGATCACCGAGGCCCCGATGGCGTTGACGATCACCCCATGCGTGCGCGCCTGAACCTCCACCGCCTTCGCATCGACGTCAGGCGCCAGCACCACGCCGAGCAGCAGCCCTGCCCCTCGCACCGCGACCACTCCCGGCGTCGCGGCCAGGCACTCGCGAAGGTAGCCACCCACCGCCACAGCGTGGTCGGCCAGGCCCTGCTCCTTGATCACCTGCAGGACCGCCAGGGCAGCGGCGCAACTGACCGGATTGCCCCCGAAGGTCGAGCCGTGCATACCGGGACCCCACAAATCGCCAGCGTCGCCGAACGCCACCAACGCACCGATCGGCAGGCCGCCCCCGAGGCCCTTGGCCAGCGTGATCGCATCCGGGGCGAGGGCCGGCTCACGCTGATACGCGAACCAGGAGCCCGTACGGCCGATGCCGGTCTGCACCTCGTCAAGGATGAACAGCGCGCCCACGCGCCGACAGGCCTGCTGGACTGCCATCAGATACCCGTCTGGCGGCATCACCACCCCGCCTTCGCCTTGAATCGGCTCGAGCACCACGGCCGCCACGGATTCGTCGACGACGGCAGCTATCGCCGCGGCATCGCCGTACGGCACGAAGGCGACGCCTGGCACCAGGGGCTCGAACGGTGCCCGCTTGGCTGGCTGACCTGTGAGGGACAGGGCGGCCGCGGTTCGGCCGTGGAAGCTGCCCTCCGCCGCGACGATCGTGGTTCGCCCCGTCAGGCGGCTGAGCTTGAAGGCGGCCTCATTCGCTTCCGCGCCGGAGTTGGCGAAGAAAACCCGCCCGGGCCGACCGGCCAGCCCGAGCAACTGCTCGGCCAAGGCGATCCCCGGGATCGTCGCGGCCAGGTTGCTCGTGTGGCCGAGCGTGCCCAGTTGGGTCGTCACCGCCTCGATTACCGCCGGATGGGCATGGCCCAGAGCGTTCACCGCGATGCCGGCCAGCAGGTCGAGGTAGCGGTTGCCCTCGACGTCCCACACCTCGGCGCCCCGGCCCCGCACCAGCACCATGGCCGGCGTTCCGTAGGTGTCGGCTATGGTGCCGCGCCAACGGTCGAGGACGGCTTGGGTGCCGCCCGTCACGGGTGCCATCCCTGACCCGCGACGGGGTCGTCTGCGGGGATCACCATCGTGCCCACCCCGGCGTCGGTGAACACCTCCACAAGCATCGAATGCGGCTGCGTGCCGTCGATCACGTGAGCCCGTTTGACGCCGCCGGCGACGGCGTCGACGCACGCGCGCATCTTGGGGATCATGCCGCTGGCCAGGCCAGGCAGCAGCTGACGCAGGACGTCCACGGTGATCACCGGCACCACTGTGGGGTCGTCTGGCCAGGAGCGGTACATGCCCGGCACGTCCGTGAGCATCACCAGCTTCTTCGCGTCGATGGCCAGCGCCAACGCAGCCGCGGCGGCATCGGCGTTGATGTTGTAGGTGTCGCCGACGTCGTCGCGGGCGATGCTCGACACCACCGGGATCAGCCCGTCGTCGAGCAGCGAGGTGACCAGGTCCGGGCGCACCGCCACGATGTCGCCCACCCGGCCGATGTCCACCGACTCGCCGTCGACCTGCGCGTAGCGCTTCTGCGCCGTGAACAGGTGCGCATCCTCACCGGACATGCCGACCGCGAAGGGGCCGTGCCGGTTGATCAGCGACACGAGCTCACGCTGCACCTGACCGGTGAGCACCATGCGCACCACGTCCATCGCCTCAGGGGTGGTGACGCGATAGCCACCGGCGAACTCGCTTTCGATGCCCAGGGCACCGAGCATGGCCGTGATCTGGGGACCTCCCCCGTGCACCACGACAGGCTTCATGCCGGCCAGGCGCAGGAACAGCACGTCCGAGGCGAACGAGGCCTGCAATTCGGGGTCGGTCATGGCGTTACCGCCGTACTTGACCACCACCCTGGCATCGCGGTGCTCCAGCAACCAGTGGGTGGCACCGGCCAGGGTGGTCGCGGTGCGCCAGTCGTCGCCATCCGCGCGTTGCACGGGGTGGTGGCTGCTGGCGACCGCAGCACCGGTGGGGTCGCTCATGTCGAGTACTCCGAGTTGACGGCGATGTAGTCCGGCGTGAGGTCGTTGGTCCACACGTGGCCGCGGAAGGGGCCCGCAGCGAGGTCCACCACGATGGTGATCTCGCGCGCTGAGAGGTCCGCTCGGTCGGCCGCGCCCGGCACCGGCGCACCGGCCGCACATACCTGCACGCCGTTGATCGTCACCGAGATGTCGTCGGGGTCGAACGCCGCCTCGGAGGCGCCGACGGCCGAGACGATCCGGCCCCAGTTGGGGTCCTCGCCATACATCGCGCACTTGAACAGGTTGCTGCGGGCCACCGCGCGCGCAGCGGCCACGGCCTCGGTCTCGGACGCGGCCGAGTCGACTTCGATGAGAATCTCCTTGCTCGCCCCTTCGGCGTCGGCGATCATCGCCCGCGCCAAGGTGCTGCACACCTCGGTGAGCAGGTCCTCGAGCACGATGTCGTCGAGGACCGCGCCGCCGGCACCACTGGCCATGAGGATCACCGTGTCGTTGGTGGACATGCAACCGTCGGAGTCGATGCGATTGAAGGTCTGTTCGACGGCCCGTTCCAGTGCGAGTTGCCCGACCTCGGGGTCGACGATGGCATCGGTGGTCAGCACGCACAACATGGTTGCCATGCCAGGTGCGATCATTCCGGCACCTTTGGCCATGCCGCCCACGGTGGCTCCCGCCCGCTGGGCGACAGCCTGCTTGACGACGGTGTCCGTCGTGAGGATGGCGCGGGCGGCATCGGCGCCACCCTGCGCCGACAGCGCCTGCGCGGCGGCATCCACGCCGGCAAGCAGCAACGGCATGTTCAGCGGCACCCCGATCAACCCGGTGGAGCACACGGCGACGTCGATGGGCGCCAAACCCAGGTCTGCCGCCACCTGCTCGGCCGTGTGATGGGCGTCAGCGAAGCCTTCGGGCCCGGTGCAGGCATTGGCCCCGCCCGAGTTGAGCACCACCGCCTTGAGCGCCTGCCACCGCAGCACCTGCCGACTCCAACGCACGGGGGCGGCCACGACGGTGTTCCGGGTGAACACTCCCGCGGCCACGAAGGTGGGTCCGTCGTTGACCACCAGGGCGACGTCGGGATCGCCGGACTCCTTGAGCCCAGCCGTGACCCCGGCGGCACGGAATCCTTGCGCTGCGGTGACGCTCATGGTGCGACTCCAGTGCTCGTGAGCCCGGCCGCCTCATCGAGGCCGAGCATGAGGTTGACGTTCTGAATCGCCTGGCCCGCGGCACCCTTGACCAGATTGTCGATCGCGGTCACGACAACCGCCCGGCCGCTGTGGGCATCGGCCGCCGCCTGGATCAGCACGGAGTTGCTGCCCAGGGTCCAACCGCTCGCGGGCCAAGTGCCCTCCGCCGCGATGTACACGAACTGCTCACCGGCGTACGCATCGTGCAGCACGTCGCGCAACTGGTCCGTGCCCACCCCCGGCGCCAGCCGAGCGGTGGTGGTGGCCAAGATGCCCCGCGGCATCGGGGCAAGGGTCGGCGTGAACGAAACGGTCACCGGTGCTTGCGCGGCCCAGCCCAGAGCCTGTTCGATCTCCGGCGTGTGCTGGTGTGTGCCGCCGGCTTTGTAGGCGGCCATGGAACCGACGATCTCACTGGCCAGTAGAGCACCGGAGGGCTTGCGACCGGCGCCGGTCGTGCCCGACGCCGCGACCACCACGATGTCGTCCGGTTCGACCAGGTCCGCTGCCAACAGCGGCGACAACCCGAGGATCACCCCGGTCGGGTAGCAGCCGGGGTTGGCCACCCGCAGCGATTCCGCGATCCGTCCACGCGCGCCTGGCAATTCCGGCAAGCCATAGGTCCAGGTGCCTGCCCACTGCCCTGGGTAGTACCCGGTCCAGGCGTCGGCGTCGGCAAGGCGGTGGTCGGCACCGAGGTCCACGATCGGCAGCGTGGCTGGTAAGGCCCGCGCCAACGCGGCCGACGCACCGTGCGGCAGCGCGAAGAAGACCACGTCCGCAGTCGCCAGCGTGTCGGCATCCATAGGTGCGAATCGGCGGTCGGCCAACTGCGGCAGGTGCGGATGCAATTGCGCTACTGAAGCGCCCGCGCTGGATTCGGCAGCAACCGGACCGATGTTGATGTCCGGGTGCCCGAGTAGCAGTCGCAGCACCTCACCGCCGGCATATCCGCTGGCCCCGGCCACCGCAGCAGTGATCATGACGGCCATGCTATACGCATATTCGCATGACTATTTCGGGGGTCCCCGTCGGGTCGCGTTCCGGCATTGGCCACGATAGGAAAATGGTGGCGTTGCGCGGGATGACCGATGCGGTACGGGTGGCCACCTCGGGTGTGCGTGGCGCAACCTCGTCCGGACTGTTCAAACCGGCCAATCCACTGGTCGCCGCACAGGTCGCGCGGGACTTGCGCAAATGGGGCACCACACCGGCCATCGGGTACTGCATCGGTGCGGCCCGCAGCCCGGAGGAACTGGCCATCATCGATGTCGATGATGCGCTGCACCCAGAGGTCACCTTCGCCGAGGTGGAGCATCGTTGCGATGCGTTGGCCAAGGGGCTTGTCGATCGCGGGCTGGGCGAGTCCGACACCGTGGCCATCCTGGCGCGCAACTCGCGCGCCTTCGCCGAGGTGATTGTCGCGGTGTCTCGAATCGGTGCGGACCTGGTGTACCTCAACACCGGGGCCAGCGCCGAGCAGATTTCGCTGGTGCTGCGCAACGAGCGGGTGGACCTCGTCGTGCGCGACAGCGAGTTCGCCCACCTGTGCCCGCCTGGCGTGTCGTGGTTGGGCACCGACGACCCCGCCGGCGTCTCGCTCCTCGACTCGCTCCCCAGCCGCCGCGGCGTCGACAAACCCGGTCGCGCGGGCCAGCACGTCATCCTCACGGCCACGTCGGGTTCGGTACCGCGCGGCACGGCGCGGGCGTCGCTGCCGATGGACGCCCTCGCTGCGGTGCTCGACACCTTCCCCGTGCGCCTGGGCGGCACCCACCTCATCGCCGCGCCACTGTTCCACGCCTGGGGTTGGATGAACCACCGCCTCGCTGGTTCGATCGGCGCGACCGAGATTTTCCTGCGCCGCAACGATCCCGAACGACTGCTGGCCCTAGTGCAGGCGCACGAGGCCGACACCCTGGTGACGGTACCCACCGTCTTGGCGAAAATCATGGCGCTGCCGCCGACTGTCCGAGACCAGTACGACACCACCAGCCTGCGCGCTGTCATGGTCAGCGGGTCGGAGCTGCCCGGCGAATTGGCCTGGGACTTCATGGACGTGTTCGGGGACGTCCTGTTTAACCTCTACGGCACCACCGAGGCCGCCTTCGCGACGGTGGCTGGGCCCGCGGACCTACGCGACGATCCCAACACTGCGGGCAACCCGCTGGCGGGGGTGAAGGTCGAGATCTTCGACCGCCGTGGCAAGCCCGTGCCGCGTGGCGAGGTAGGCCGGGTGCACGTATTGAGCAGGACGTCGTTCGACGGCTACACCGACGGCACCGACCGCGAACGGGTGCGCGGCATGGTGTTCACCGGCGACCTCGGCTGGCTCGACGAGAAGGGTCGGCTGAGCCTGATCGGCCGGGCCGACGATGTGATCGTGACCGGCGGCGAGAAGGTGCACCCGGTGGAGGTCGAGTCGGTGCTGGCGAGTCACCCCGCGGTGGCCGACGTTGCCGTGGTCGGAGTGGCGGACAATGTCTACGGCGCCACGGTGGAGGCCTACGTGGTGCTCGACGCCGATGCCACCGAGGACGATCTGGAGGATGTGCGAGCACTGGCGCGCACCCGCCTGGGTCCGCGGCACCGACCGCGCAACTACGTGGTGGTCGACACCTTGCCGAGGTCCGAGTCGGGCAAATTGCGCCGACGTGCACTCGTCGATCCGGAGACGGGTGACGATCCGGAGTGGCTGTAGCCGTGCCGCCGGCGCCCATCAGGGTCTTCGTCGTGGACGATCACGAGATCGTCCGGCGGGGGTTGGTCGACCTCCTCGAGACCGAACGGGGCTTCACTGTGGTGGGCGAGGCCGCATCCGCCCGGCAGGCCTTGGCCCGAATCCCGGCAACCGCCGCCGACGTGGTGCTGCTGGACGTGCGGCTCCCTGACGGCAATGGCGTTGAGGTGTGCCGCGAGCTGCTCAATGATCAACCAGCGCCCGCGGTGCTCATGCTGACCTCCTACTCGGATCGCCGCGCTGAGATCGACGCCGTCGTGGCAGGCGCCGCCGGCTACTTCCTCAAAGACATCCACGGTGAGGCGCTGCTGACCGCTATCCGCCGTGTCGCCGCCGGCGAAGTCCTCGTTGATCCCAGCCTCGTGAACGATCCGCAACGGTTGAACTGGGCACACAGGCCGGATCCAGGTTGGCTGGCTCTGACGCCGCAGGAGCAGCGGGTGCTCAGTCACATCGGGGAAGGGTGCACCAACCGACAGATCGCTCGGCAGATGTCGTTGTCCGAGCGCACAGTGGCGCACTACGTCAGTTCGCTGCTGGCCAAACTGGGCCTTGAGCGTCGTGCGCAGGCGGCGAGTTACATCACCCACTTGCAGGATCAGGGCCAGGCATCTTCCGAGCAGTAGGGCCGATCGGAATCCACCATCGGAGCAGACTGCCGGTGTTGCTCACGTCCATCGAGCAGTCACCGCCGAGGTCCGCCGCGCGGGCGCGCAGATTGCGTAATCCCCGACCCTCGTGGTCCGGTGCTGCCCGGGCTTGACCCTCGTTGGCCAGCCGCAGTGAAAGCTGCCCCTCATGCGCCCCAAGGTCGAGCGTGACCGACCGGCAGAAGCTGTGGCGCGCCGCATTGCTGAGCCCCTCCCGGATGGCGGCGGTCAGAGCCCGCAGCGCGCAGTTGTCGAGCAACAGGTCGTCGGGCAGGTCAAGCCGCAGGGCAGGCGATTCGGGGAAGCGCAGCGCCTGCCGACCGCACTCGCGCCGAACGGCCTGCATCACCTCGGCGGCAGTCGCCGGCGGCGGTTCGATGTCCAACCCGTCGATCGCCCGACGCAGTTCAGCGATAGCCTCATTGATCTCCTCGATGGCCGCGGCCGCCCGATCGGCTGGCACGCACTCGCCGTTGGTCAGCCGCAGGCCGGTATCGAGCATCATGCCCACTCCGAAGATGCGCTGGATGGTGAGGTCGTGCAGGTCACGGGCGATCCGTTCGCGTTCCCGCACCACCAACTGCGCCTGCGCTGCGGCCCGCAGTCGCAGGTAGCGAAGGGCAAATGCGGTCCGAGCGCAGAAGGTGATCACATGGTCGACGTCGTCGTCAGTGAACCCGTCCTTGCCGGCGGGACGGACAACGCACACCCACCCAAGTCGGCCGGACTCCGACCCGAACGGCACGATCATCCACGGGCCCGCCAGATGACCCAACGGGCCCGACTGGGCCAGCGCACCTGTGCCGCAGATCGGTATTCCGCTGGCAGCCAGCACAGCCAACCGCCCCGCCGTGTCCACATTGCCGGCGAACCGCTCCACCCTCCTTCCGGCCCGCGCGACCAGGTAGCCGGTCGGTGGTCCGTACGCCAGGTCGGACCCTCCGGCGGGGTCATCGCTGCGAACTGGGTCGAGGCAGACGACGACCGTGTCGGCGGCGGCCAGGATCCGAAGGCTGTCGGCAAAGGGGGTGACCACGTCACCTTCCTGCCGTGCCGACATTGCCATCCCCTGCACACGAGAGATCGCATCGTCCCAGGCCCGCGCTACCGCCGACTCGCCACCCGGAGCGCTAGGCGCGCTCGCGGATTCGTCCGCCATCTCCGCTCCCGCCGTTCGAGGGTTCTGCGTGCTACTTCGATCCGTGCGCCCCGCCAGCCTATGACCGCCAGTCAGGGCACGATCTCGTCGCGCTTGCTGTTGACCATGCCGTAGTAGTACAGGAACGTCGTAGTGGCTTTGAGCGGCGGCAGCACCACCTTGACCTTGTAACCGTGGTCGGCGTAGATCGCCGGCTTGCCGCCGAAGTTGCCCAGGGTGGCGCTTGAGTAGGCCTCCGCTGGCACCGTCATGTAGAAGGCACCGTCGGGGACCGTGTCGCCCGTGGCGTCGTAGATCACCCTGACGTAGATCCATCGCGTGTAGTCCGCGCACCCGCTGGTGACCGATGGGTTGGTGATGGTGAAGCCGGTATAGAACACTCCATCGTCGACGGGGGCGACGGTGAGGTCGCCCACGAGGCAGGGCTCCGGTGTGGACACGTTGTCGACGCCGACCACGTCGACTCCCTCCGCCCAGGCGTTGCCCCCAGGCAGAATGACCAGCATTGCAGCGGCGATGACGGTACCGGCTGTGAGTCGCATTCACGTTACCTCCCGACTTCAGAAGTCCACTAGCGGCGCATCCGCCGCAGTGATGATCCACTCGGTCTCGCCGAGGTTGTGGCCGGCGACGTCCGGCAGAGTGTCGATGCGATCCTCCTCGTCGAAAGTGGGCGAGGAGTAGACGTAACGAACGATGAAGTGACCTTCGCCGTCCACCTCGTAACAGTTGAACGGGTCACAGATGTCGTCCACGGCGTCGCCGAAGACGCCCATGATCGTGGCGCCCACGATGGTGGGCTTGTTGAGATCCTCGTTGGTTGGGATACGCATGTAGTAGTAGCCGTCGGGCTCGCTCCCGGTATCAACGCCGTCCCACGCCACCTTGGCCCGCAGTTCGCTGTCCGCACAGGCCTCGGCGTCGAAGGCGCTGGCCTCAATGCGCCAGTACACCCACAGATCCGAGCCGTCAACTGTGGATACCGGGTGGAAGTAGACCACGCCCAGATCGCAGACATCGGCTCCGTGCGCGCCGCTGCGGGGGCTGTCGGGCCCTGTGAGAGTCAGCGCACTCGCAGCCGCGATCGCGACACCCAGCGCGACCACCAGCACCAGCAGCGCCACTGCGAGCCGTGACATGTCGACCACTTCCTCTCCCCGGGGTCAGAATTCGGCAGGAAAGACATTCGAGATCAAGATGCGGGTTTCGGCGAACACGCTCTTCTCCGTGCTGGGATCGTTGGCAACCACGTGATTGGGATCAAAAGCCGCGGTGGCGTAGACCGGCGGATCCCCCGGCTCGGCCTCGAACACCCCCAGTACCGTCCACTCGGCCGACACGTCCGACGCCGCAGTCTTCAGGTAGTAGAAGTGGTTGCCGTGGGTGACACGGGCGTAGACCGTCCACCCCTCGCAGTCGGCCTTGGTACCCGTCCCCTTGATGCGGAAGCCGGTGTAGTAGCCCACCTTGGGTGCCACGATGTAGTAGTCGGCCTTCACCTCGATTTCCGAGAGATCGCAGGAGGTCGACTCGTAGGCCCCGGTGCGCGGATTGCCGGCCAGCCCGAGCGCCAGGCCGCTGGCGGTCGCCGTGGTGAGGGTGAACACAACGAGGGCGATGAGCGTGATCACTGCTATTGGTCGCATGGCTCGACCTCCCTTCCCCGTACGTGCCCCGCAGGCGCAGGCTCGAGCAGGCGGTGCAGGTCGGCATCGACCGCCGTCTGCAGCACGCCCAGAGAGCCGCTGCGGGCATGCTCGGGGAGGCGGGGCACGTGCGCAACGGTCCCCACGACGGACGCCAGCACTGCCTCGCGGAGGCGGGGATTGCCGCCCTCGGTCGGCGTCCACGTGAACATGCCGCCGTGGGCCGTGATGACGACGAACGAGTGGTCACCGGTCACGGGATCGACGTGATGGAGCACCGGAAGCCGCTGACATTCCGCCACCCGACGCAAGGCAACAGCACTGCTCACGGAGGTGATCGGCTCGGGGGACGACGGCAGCCAGGGCACCTGCTGCAGCCGCCCGGACAGCGCAAAGATGCTCCTGGTGGGCTCCGGCAAGCCGAACCCGTCGTACAGCCGGTGCAGCATGCCCCAGGTGAGCACCAGGCATACCCCCAAACCACCGGCCGCGCACAGTGCGGCAGCGCTCCACACCCCCCGCAGGAATGCCATCATGGTCACGAGATAGGTCGCGGTCGATCCCGCGATCAACAGCCAGAGCACCAGGTACTCGAGCATCGGCCGCCCTGCGCGGCGAGGCTCCGGCACCGCGACTGCGAGGGCCGCCGCCAGTGCCGGATGGATCTTGCGGCGGTGGCGCGGCAGGTACGACGCGACGATCGCCACCGCAGCCGCTGCGCCGAAGCCGAACGGATGCCCCAACAGCCAGATCAGGCCATTGCCACCGCCCGGCACCGAAGCTGAGTAGGCGCCCAGGATGTCCGCATCGGACACCGGCCACGGGTCGAGCCACGGATTGCTGTCGCCCTTGGTCACCCAGGCCGTCGGCGATCCGGCCACAATCCGATGGATCACCCGGCCCTCGCCGACTCCGAAGACCACGAGGTCGCCGACGGTGTACCAACCACGTGCGCGGGCCACCGCCAGGTCACCGTCGTGCAGCATGGGCTCCATGGACTGCCCCTGCACGATCACGAAAGATGTGCCGCCGCCGATCTCGATTGGCGCCGCGAAGTGCCACCAGAGCACCCCGGTCGTGAGCAGGAGCAGCCACAGCACGAACGCAAGCCGACTCCGGTGGGTCCTGGCGTGCCGGCATGGGGCGCTCGTACGCCCTGTCCCAGACATCGCCGGACCCCACTCTCAGAACCCGGAAGTCTGACCGGTGACGGTCACCAGGCCGGTCGCATTGCCGACTGCCACATCCTCGATCTGCTTGACCGCGATGTGGTTGGTGTTGCCGACTTCGGCATAGATGGTGCCGGCCGGCCCCAGGGTGAACGTTTGAGCGCCGCCGCTGTAGGCCGCGGCCGTGCTCGACATGTACCAGACGTCAGCTGTCGGATCCTCATTGTCGTCCACGACGGCGACTTTGAGGTAGACGCTCTGGCCGGCGCATTCGTCTGCGTCGTAGCCGGTGGGCGTCACCTTGAACCCGGTGATCTGCGCGCCGCCGGTCCCGCCGGTCTGGGTCTCCAGCGCAAACGACATGTCGCAGTTGAGTGCGGTGCTGCCGCCGTACCGTGGATTCTGCGGTCCGGTCAGCGTCAACGCACTCGCCGCCGCCGCCGTGATCGCCAAGACCGCCGCTCCACCCACGACGGCCGCTACCGACCTGCGCATGATTCCTCCTCGGTTCGAGTCCCACGTGCGTCCGAGGCACGATCCGCCGGGTTGTGGGACGGTCACCGCGTGCGACCGGGAACCTCTGACACTTCAAACGTGTCACGGTTGGCAGGGGCGCCACTAGGGCAGAAACACCGTAATTGCACAGGGTTTGGACGCGGCGCCCTCACGGGGATTGAGGCACCACGACGGTCACCCGATTGCGGCCGGCGCGCTTGGCTTGGTAGAGGGCTTGATCGGCGCGGTCGAGCACGTCACTCGGACTGTCGCCGGCCTGGGCCACAGTGGCGCCGATGCTGATGGAGACGGACAGAGCCGCACCAGCCACAACCGCCGGCTCGGCCACTACCGACCGGATTCGCTCGGCGATGCTGGCGAGAGTGCCAGCGTCACCGTCGGTGTCCATCA
>JAUPKO010000634.1 GCA_030837395.1 Actinomycetota bacterium
CCCGCGGACATCGGTCGGGGGTCCTCGCCGGACACTTCGACGTCGAGCGTCACCGCAGGTGCCCCCGTGAACGGGCACGGTTGGTGAAAGGGCAATGTGGGGAATCGGGAGAGCGGCGAGCCTGCACGTTGTCGCACGGTGGCGTGCGCCTCATGCAGGCCCTCCAGTTGGCACCCGGCACACGCGCACGGTCCGGAGGCGATGTGATTCGGGTCGGCCGGCTCGGTCGCGACGACGCCCCAGACCCCGAGTCCCGGCGCTTCGCGCAGGGCCCGTTCCGTCACCTTGGACACGATCGCCCGGCCGCATTCGGGGTGCGACGTCAGGATCAGGGCCTTGCCAGAGGCACACACCACGGGGTCCGCTTGCCACCCAGCTGCGGTGGCGGCCGGGCTGCCGAGGACATCGCTTATGGCCTGCCGGGTCCACTCGTTGCCGACGCGGTGGATCAACTCGCTGCCGCCCACATTGGCGCGTCGCTTGTTGGTGCCGAAGATGTAGGCCTGGTTCCCGCCGGTCTCGATGAGGGTCCAGTAGCCGGAAGTGATCATGCGGGGTCCTTCGAGTCGCGGCGGACAACGGGTGACGTGCCATTGCGCAGTTCGGCCCAGATGAGGTCGGGGACACCCGGGCCAGGGTCGGCGCGGAGGCCCGCCGCTGGCGGGGCTGAACGCAGGTCCACCCGCCGCCAGCCGTCGGGCAGCGACGAGAGGGTGTAGGAGTTCCAGTGATCGGTGGCATCGAGCAAGTTCGACGCCAAGCCATCGGGGATGAAATGCAGCAGGGGCCTTGCGTAGCGGTATTCGACTTCTTGGTTCTGCTGTGCGGCAGGCAGTCGGGAGTCTGCCCGCTTCGCCTCCTCGTAGTGACTCTTGAACTCTTCGTAGGCGCCGGTGGACGTGACGTCCTCGCGCAGGTAGAAGGTGACAAAGTGGCGCTCGTAGACGCGCTTACCCGTTTCGTTGGTGCGGTCGAATCGCTTGGTTGTGGGGTGTGTCTCGAAGACGCTCAAGGGCATGATGGTGGGTGGCCTGTTCCGGTCACAGGGAGCGATGTCCGACAGTGCCAGCAGGGACTGGGCCCACTGCCGGATGTCGGCCCGTGAGGTGAGGGGGGCGTCTTCGATGACCAGCACGGTCCGGCCGTCGCGGATGTAGCGGCAGCAGAGGGTCTTCGGCAAGGACTCCAGCCAGCGGGCCCAGACCGAACCCACAGCCAGTGCCAGCGCGATGGTGAAGGTGCCGATCGTCACGGGCACGTCGAGGAAATTGGCGAACCCCTTCATCCAGCCGGGTTGCTCCTCTGGACCCCCTCCCGGGACGGAGGCCGCCGAGCGATCCAGCCAGGCCAACCAGTGCGAATCGAAGACGCGCCAGCCGATCAGGACGGTGGCCAGCAGAATCAGGATCACCGCGATCACGATCCCGGTCCGCCAGTCGCGCGCGGCGAAGCGCAGGAAGGACACGCCGTGCGCAGGATCGTCTGATTCGTCAGAGGCGCTCACGAGGTCTCGCAGGCGCCG
Source organism: Actinomycetota bacterium (assembly GCA_030837395.1). Taxonomy (GTDB): domain Bacteria; phylum Actinomycetota; class Actinomycetes; order S36-B12; family UBA10799; genus JACJWR01. Next base: position 1,523 of record JAUPKO010000634.1, read on the forward strand.
AATCCACTGGTGGTCGCGTAGCCCACCCCGGCGAAGTTGGCGAACGTCGACAGCGAGGCCAACAGTTGCCCAACATCGTGGGGAGTCTTGGGCGCGAGGGCGAACGTGACCGAACCGACGAAGCCAGTCATGGCGGCGTCTGCAGGTGTGGCCGCTCGATTGTCACGGGGTCGTCGCACACCCTGGCGGCCCTTGACCATCAACTCGGTCCGGATGTCACACTCGGCGACCTCCAGCGAGTTGGTCAGCGCGGACAAGTGCTCCGGTGTAATGGGGCGGCACGTGGTGAAGGTGTTCCACTTCTCGGCCAGGCCGCGAAAGACCAGGTGCGGGTCGGGTAGGGGGTAGCGCCTCTGGCCGGATCGCTTGAACAGCGTGGGCGAGTGGAAGGTGAAGCGACTGGCACGGACAGGCGGGGTGTCGCTGATCATCTCGTAGTCGGCGGCGGTGAGCCGGGCCTGGGCTGTTTGCGCGGCGACGCGGGGGTGGGCCGGTGATCCGAACCACCAGGATCGGCCGGCTTCAGTCAGCCCGGCGGGTGGTTGCGTGTCAGGCAGCCAACCGACGCGCAGCGCCAGGTCGCGCGTGGACCCTTGCATGAGGGGCCAGGCGCTGTAGGCGTTGATCTGGCTGTGATGACCGACCTCGACGGCTGAAACCACTGCGGCCTGCAATTGCCTGGCCGTGATCGGGCGCTCGCCCCCGGACACCAATGTGAGTGAGATATCGATAATCGCTGGCACCCCGGACCCCATCCTGCTCGCCTGTTGATCGTGCGCAAATTGAGGCTAGGGCAGTTGTGGGGCGGGCGTATGTGGAATTGGGGATTCGGGCGTGGGGTGGCGCGGCGCGCGCCAACCGGTTACACCCGAATCGCAACCGGCGGCTGAACCCGTGCCCGGACCTCGTCATACACATTGAGCCCGATCGCAGGCGCCACCCAAAGCGAGACGACGGCGGCGTAGTCGATGGCTAAACCCTTCAGCGTCCCGGCCTGCTATCGAAATCGGACCCGGATTCGCATCGGCGTCCCGGGTGCGGCGGCGAACGCGGACGTCGTCTGCCAGCGCAGAATTTGCACGGTGGCGGTGCCGCGTTGGCAGCTTCTGACGCCTTGATCCGGCCGCGGTGGTGAGTAGTCGCCCCCCGCCTCGCTCATGGTGCCCCCAGCTCCGCCCGTTCGGACCATTGGCGCAGGACCTGCCCGGTGATGTCGCGGACGTTGGGTTCGGGGCCGCGCAGGATCGCTTGACGCTGGACGTCGAGGGCGAATTCCTCAAGTTCGGCGTAGCTGATGGCGCCCAGGCGGTCCGAGACCGTGCGGTGGGTGAGTCCGAAGTCGAGGCCAACGCGCTCGGTCCAGGCGTTGAGCCATTCGACCTTCCCCGCACGGGTGGCCTGGGGCAAGATGAGTCTGAGTTGCATCCTGCGCCACACGGCACGGTCCAGAAGCTCGGCATGGTTCGTGGCGGCGACCACGATCACGTGGCTAGGTAGGCGGTCGACTGCAGCAGCAACGAACTGACAACCCGCTTGATCTCTCCGGTCTCGTTGGTGTCGCCGCGTTCCTTGGCCACCGCGTCGAACTCGTCGAAGAAGAGCACACAGGGCCGCGTGCGGACCGCCGCGAACAGCGTGTCCATGCGGGTGGTGGTCTCGCCGAGGTAGCTGCCTATGAGGCCCTCGTAGCGAACGGTCAGCAACGGCACCGACACCTCGGTGGCGATGGCTTCGGCCAGGGCGGTCTTGCCGCCACCTGGTGGCCCGACCAGCAAGACCCGGTGCCGGGGCTCGACGCCGTGGCTGCGCAGCAGGTCGCGCCGGTGATGCTCCTCGACCAGGTCGAGCGTCGACTGCCGTGTCTCGCGTGTCAGCACGAGTTCGGTCAGGCGCCGGGTCGGTTCGGACTCGTGGACAAGGCCCGCGGCCTCCGATCGTGCCAAGGTCGCGACGTTCCCGCGCGGTGTTCGCCGGGTGGTCAGAGCGTCGGACAGCTGGGATGCGAGCGCCTTATGACGCTTGGCTTCCTCCTCGGCGATAAGTGCCTCGGCCGCACGTCGGAAGGCCAGTTCATCGGCGCCCGCACCGGATTTGACCAGAGCGAGCAACAAGTCTGTGCGTACCATGTGCCCTCCGGTCGGGGCGTTGAGACTTGGCAGCGTCGTCGCAGGTTTGGGTAGCCGATGGGGCCACCAACTTTGGTTTGGGATGGAGCGGAGGCCTGGCGGCTTGGGCATCTGGCGCCCGCCTCTCGACCGCTGACGGCGCTTTCGATGCCGTCGGCACTCGTCGATCGTTCAACCGTTGCGATTTTTGGACGGCCGAGCATCCCCCGCCGAAAGCGATAGCGTTCCTGTGTGTGGACGCCGACCGCCCGCGAGCGTTCGACCGGCATGCCGATCTTGGCATGCGGTCCTGCTTCGCCCACGCGATCTACCCGGTTCTCCGTCGGTACCTGATGTCCAGTGGC
>JAUPKO010000635.1 GCA_030837395.1 Actinomycetota bacterium
CCACCACCCAACCGGAGACTTGCCATGCCCGAACGATACCGAGTTGCGAGCCTCGCCCTGCTCCTTGCCCTCAGTGGCGTCTTGCTCGGCGCGCTAGCGCCGGCCGCTGCGCAGGACCTTGCCGACTTCGAGCGGGTCCGGGCGCTGCGGGTGCTCAGCCTGCTCCAGCGCACTCCCGATGCCGCATCCACGGGCGGCCCGGCAGCCAAGGTCGCGGCCCTGGCCACTGGAGACGGCACCATCACCGGAACGGTCAGCGGCCTGGATCCCGAGGGGTACGCGTCGGCGGTGGTCATGGCCTGGCCAGCCGATTCCCTGTCCATGGACGACGAGGGGCGTGCGGACGTCCCATACGCGGTCATGAGAGCCAGGGTCGAGCCCGACGGCCGCTATCGGCTGGAAGGGCTCGCTCCAGGGCCGTACTACGTCAGCGCCATGGCCAAGGAGTACGAAACGCGGTACTACGACGATGCCCTCGACATGGGCGCCGCATCGCCCGTGGACGTACAGGAGGGCGCTACTGTGGAGGGCATCGACTTCGCGCTCGAGCGGTACAACGCGGGCGCGGGAAGCATTGCCGGCACGGTCGCGAACGCGGCGGACGGCCACCCCATTGCGGATGCCATGGTGCACGCCTTCGCCCCTGAGAATCCCTTCCGATACGGCTCTGCCCAGACCGGTGAGGACGGCAGGTACGTCATATCCGGTCTGCGTTCGGACCGGTACGTGGTCGAGGTGTGGTCCCAGGACTATCTACCCGAGTTCTACGGGGATACGTCCACGTACGAGGAGGCCGTGCGGGTGGAGGTGATCGAGCCGGACCAGACGGGTGGGATCGATTTCGGCCTTTCCATGGGCGGATCGATCACCGGCACGGTCCGCGACTCGCACGGCGCTCCGGTGTCCGGGGCGTACCTGACGGCGATCATGCCGTATCCCGCGGATTCCGCAGCGTGGATGGACGGCGGGCCGGACGTGCGCCCGGTGCCCGCGGCCCGCGAGGGGTGGGCCGTCACCGACGACAGCGGTCAGTACCGCATGGGCGGGTTGACCACGGGCGAGTACCGCGTTCAGGCCCAGTCTTCGGCGCGCTGGTACTACGCCAGTGTCTGGTACGACGGTGCCCTGAGCTTCGAGCAGGCCACGCCGGTTCCGGTCACGACGGGCCAGGAGACACCGGGGATCGACCTCACGCTGGACCTGCCGGTGATGAACAGCGCCATCGCGGGCCGGGTGACCGACGCCAACGGGCACCCCGTCGCCAAGGCGTTCGTGACGGTGCAGGAGGCGGTGGAGTGGATCCGCGAAGACTCGGTGTACGTGGATGGGGGCAGGTCTCCGGATGGAACCGTTTCGGTCCGGACCCGGGTTGATGGAGATCGGGACGAGGCCGGCGAGGGGTCTGCAGCCGCGGAAGGTACCGCGGCATCGGGTGGCATGGTGGCCGTTGGCGTCGCGCCGGAGGTGACGGGGTTCATGCCCTCCCGCGTCTGGGCGCAAGCGGCCACGGACGAGGATGGGTATTACGTGATCGAGCAGCTTCCGGCCGGGACGTACATCGTGTCGGCCGCGGCGGAGAGCGGCTGGGAGTACGTGCAGCGGTGGTACGTGGATGCTGCCTCGCCCGACCAGGCAACCAAGGTCGCGCTGAACGAAGACGACAGGCGGGATGGCATCGACATCGTTCTGCCGGTGCGCGTGGCCACGGCCAGCATCTCCGGCACCGTGCGCGACCAGGACGGCCATCCTCTGGCCTGGGCGTTCATCCAGATCAGCCCCCCGGAGGGGTATGCACCCACCTCGGGCATCGAGCCGGCCGGGACGTGGGCGTACGGCCAGACCGACAGTACCGGCGCGTTCCGCGTCGACCGCCTGCCCGCCGGGACGTACGTCGTGTATGCCACCTACAGCACAGGGTATATCTACGGACACACGTGGTATGACGGTGCTGACACCCCACAGACCGCCACGCCCCTGGTGCTGGCCGAGGGCGAAGCCCGCACCGGGATCGACATGGGCCTGGTGGTCCGGCCGCTGTACGGCGTGGTCGCCGGAACGGTGACCGACGTCGCTGGTGGCGCCACCAGCGGCCGCGCCTATGTGGAACTGACACCCGTGGAGCGAGACGTGATGCGCGGCGCGTCGCTATGGTATTCGGCGCGCACGGCGGTGACGGACGAATCGGGCCGTTTCCGCCTGGATTGGGTCCCGGAGGGGATCTACACGCTGACGGTGTACGCCAACGGTGCATCGGCAGACTACGTCCACCCCGACACGGACGCGCTGACGACCCCGTTCCAGGTGGCAGGCGGCGACACGATCACCTGCGATGTGGCCCTGTCCATGCGTCAGGACGGGACCGGCGCCATCACCGGCACGGTCACCACCGCGTACGGCAGCCCCGGACCGCTCTATAGGGGCGAGGAGCCGGCCATCGATATCGCCACGGCTCCCGCCGCGGACCTCGATGGTTTCGCCCCCCCTCCGTACAGCTCAGGGGTCACGCCAGGGATCGCGGTAGTCGTCGCCCTGCCGGCCGGCTCGCCCAACGCGCCCATCCAGTACACCGCGGTCACCGCACCGGACGGCACGTATGCGCTCCGCGGGATGGCCCCCGGCGACTACGTGCTGCGTTGCTTCGCGCCGGACCACATAGGGGTGTACTACGACGGCGCCTACGCCCCGGACCGCGCGGCAACCGTGCATGTGGACGGGGAGCTGCCTACCGAAGGGATCGACTTCGAGTTAGCGGGGATGTACCGGTACTACACCATGGACGAGGACAGGATGGAGGGAGCGGCCATGGCCCCCACCAGCGACGCCGGTGCCGGGAACAGCGGCGCGGCGGTGTACGGCAACGTGGCGGATGAGTCCGGACAGCCCGTCGAGGATGCCACCGTGTATCTGCTGGACGCAGATGAGCAGCCCGTGGCGTTCGCCCAGACCAACGGCGACGGCAACTTCGAGCTGTCCGGCGTAGCGCCGGGCGAGTACCGGGTGTACGCCGGCCGGCCCGGTTACTCAGGCAGCTTCAACGGCAATCAGCGCAGCTTCGCGGCGGCCGAGCCCCTGGACATCCCCGGCGGCCAGCTCCAGGTGGATCTGGTGCTCTACGCGGGCGGCGCAACGGCTGTGAGTGAGGAGGCCGACGCGGTGTCGACCGTCCCCCTCGTCATGGCCCTGCGCGGCAACTACCCCAACCCGTTCAACCCGCAGACGCGGATCGCCTTCACCGTGCCCGCCTCCGGTCGGGCGACGCTCCGTATCTACAACGCGCTCGGTCAGCAGGTGGCCGTGCTGTTCGACCAGATGGCCGAAGCGGGGCGGGGGTACGAGATCGACTTCCAGGCGCACGAGCTGGGAGCAGGTACCTATTTCTACACCCTCGACTTCGAAGGGCGGCGTCTGGCGCGGCCCATGAGCCTGGTGAAGTAGCGCGACTCGTCGCGAGATCCGTCCGACGCCCGTCGTCGCGCTCTGCGGCGGCGGGCGTCGCTCCTCTGGGGGAGCGGCACGGGGCCCATGCCATAGGCGGCATAGGCGAACCATTCGCTGCCGTGGCGTCCGTAGCGGTGCAACTGGCCAGTATCAGCAAACCCGTCCACTGTCACACCTTGCGTCATAGCTTCGCCATCCACCTGCTGGAAGCCGGATACGACATTCGCACGGTGCAGGAGTGACTCGGTCACAAAGACGAGGGCAAGGTGCAGGTGCTTGACAACTGGCTGAATCCGGCGTTTTGTACTGCCATGTCCCGGTTATCGCCCGCCTTTGTCC
>JAUPKO010000636.1 GCA_030837395.1 Actinomycetota bacterium
CAAGGGGCGACAGCAACCGGGCCAGATAGGTGGCGGTGGCCTCGCCCTCGAGGTTCGGATCGGTGGCGATGATCACCTCGGTGACGGAGTTGTCGGCTAGTCGGCTGAGCAGTCCGGCGATGCGCAGGTCGTCCGGTCCGACGCCGTCGATCGGGCTGATCGCGCCGCCCAGGATGTGGTACCTACCGCGGAATTCACGGGTCTTCTCGATCGCCACGACGTCCTTGGGCTCCTCGACCACGCAGATGATCGCGGCGTCCCGGCGCGGATCGAGGCAGATGCGACACACGTCCTCCTTGCTGACGTTGCCGCAGATCGTGCAGAACTTGACGGTTCGGGTGACGTCCAGCATCACCGCCGCGAGCCGCTCGACGTCGGCCGAGTCGGCCGCCAGCAGGTGGAAGGCGATGCGCTGGGCACTCTTGGGACCGATCCCGGGCAGCCGCCCGAGTTCCTCGATCAGATCCTGCAGGACGCCTTCATACACGCGCGCTCACTCCTCGTACTCGTCGATCTTCTCGCCGCCGAGTTCGGCCTCGATCAGCGCCACGCCGCGCAATTGCACCGCCGCGTCCCGGGACTCGGCGACCTCCTCGTCGGTCGGTTCCGGCGGGCTCGTGGTTTCGGCGGCGGGCGGTGCCTCACCCTGCGAGGCCGCGGCCGTCGGGGTGGAGGGCGCTGCGGACTGTTGCCTGGCCGCCGCGCCCGCGGCCCCCGCCGTGCGGCCCGGGTCGAGGACGAGTTCGAAGGTCAGGTCGGCCCGCAGCACGGCCAGCATCGCCTCGGCGACCAGACCCGGGTAGGCGGTCTTGTTGAAGTGGGTGACGGCCCCTGCGTCGGCGACCGCCGCGACCACCGTGCCGCCCTCAACCGATAGCGGCACGGACTGCGAGACGGTCATCCAGGCCACGCGACTGCGCGACTTGACGTTCTCGATCACGGCGGGCCAGAGGGCGCGCACCTGGTCGAGGGTGGGTCCCTGGCCGCTCGGGCGTGCGGGGGCAGGCGGTGCGAGATCGGGGGTGGCGCCAGCCGGGCTTGCTTCCCGGGCCGTGGCACCACTGGGTGCTGCGGGGGGAGGGGGCGACGCTGGGGCCGGTGAGGTGCGGGCACCTGGTGCGCTGGCCGGCGCTATGTCGGACAGCCGTCGGGGCCGACGCGCACCGGACGACGCCCCTTCGACGGTGCCTGCCGGACGTGAGGTCGCGGCGGGCCCCGTGGTGTCCGCGGTACCCGCGTGCGCGGCACCCGGGTGTGACGCCGGCGGCGCGCCGGGCTCGGGATGCGACGCCTGGGGGGCCACCTGGTGCGGGGCGGGGGCTGTGGGTGGATGTTCACCGCCGTGCAGGGCCGCCGAGCCGAGGGCGCCGATCTCGCCGATGCGACGCTCGACGCGATCCAGCCGCGCGATGAGGTCGAGGTCGTCCAGGCCCGTGGGCGGCAGCGCCAGCCGGGCGCACAAAATCTCCAAGGTGAGTCGCGGCGCGGTGGCTCCGCGCAGCGACGACAGACCCTCGTTGACCAGGTTCGCGGCCCTGGTCAACTCGGAGGCCCGCAGCATGGCCGCCTGCGCGATGAGGTCGGGCAGTTGCTCCTCGGGTAGGTCGATCACCCCGCGGGCGGGGGCATCGGGGATGGCCTGCAGCACGATGAGGTCGCGCAGGCGGTCGAGCACATCGGTGGCGAATCGTCGGGGCTCCTGGCCCGCTTCGATCACGCGGTCCACGACGTCGAACAGCGCTGCGGCATCGGCGGCAGCCAGCGCCGTCACCACCTCGTTGAGCACGCGCGCATCGGTGACGCCGATCAACTCGACGGCGTCGTCGTAGGTGATTCCCAGCTCACCCGCGCTGGCAACCAGTTGGCCCAGCAGTGATAGGGCATCACGCACGCTGCCCTCGGCCGCCCGGGCGACCAGGGCCAGCGCGGTGGGGTCGGCGGCGATCTCCTCGCATTCGCAGATCCACGCCAGGTGGTCGCGCAGCACACCCATGGGCACGAGGCGGAAGGCGTAATGATGCGTGCGGGACCTGATGGTGCCGAGGATCTTCTCGGGTTCGGTGGTGGCGAACACGAACCGCAGGTGGGCGGGGGGCTCCTCGATGAGCTTGAGCAGGGCGTTGCCGGCGTCTTTGGTCAGCTGGTGCGCCTCGTCGATGATGTAGACGGTGTAGCGGCTGTTGACCGGCGCGAAGGCGGCGTTCTCGCGCAGTTCGCGGGCGTTCTCGACCGAGCGGTGGGTGGCGGCGTCGATCTCGACCACATCGATCGAGCCCGGGCCGTTGGGGGCGAGGTCGATGCAGGGCTGGCAGACGCCGCACGGCTCGGGGGTGGGGCCCTGCACGCAGTTGAGGCTGCGGGCCAGGATGCGAGCGCTGGAGGTCTTGCCGCAGCCGCGCGGGCCGGAGAACAGGTAGGCGTGGTGCACGCGGTTGTTGGCCAGGGCGCGCAGCATGGGCCCGGTGACCTGCTCCTGCCCGACGACGTCGGTGAAGCGTCCCGGACGGTATTTGCGGTAGAGCGCCAGCGACACGAGCATCACCCTAATCGGGGGCGGGCGGCGATTCCCGGGCCCGCAGATCGAAGAAGTGACCCCCCGCGCACCCGACGGAGCCCGTTTACCCTTGCTGCCTTCCGGCCCTGGGGGGGGTTGGCGGGACGTCGCCACGCGGGGGATCGGGACCAGTCTATGCCTCCCCCCGAACGCTGGCGTAAGGTCTCCCCCGGAGGATTCGCATAGTGGCCTAGTGCGCACGCTTGGAAAGCGTGTTGGGTGCAAGCCCTCGCGGGTTCGAATCCCGCATCCTCCGCCAAATCGGCGGTCTCCCGTGCGCCTGCCAGATGTTGCCGACGCCGCCTCGTAGGGTGTGGCGCATGACTGACGATCCCAATCTGGTCGGCTCCGCGCCGGACGATGTTCCGCTGCCTCCGGTACCTCCCGCAGGCGGCGCCCGACGTTCGGCCGGTCGCGGTGGTGCTGCTTCACCGCCGGTCAAGAAGACGCCGATCGGCAAACTCATCCTCATCACGATTCTGGGCATGGGCGTGCTGTTTGGCATCGGCTACGGCCTCGGGCAGTTCTTCCGATCAGACACCGGCACGGCGGCGGGTGGCGATGAGCCGGCGCCCTGCGTGACGGTGCAGGTGACACCCACGCCGGTGGCGCCGGATCAGGTGCCGGTGCGGGTACTCAACGCCGGTGCTCCCCCCGGGTCGGCGGCGTCGACCTCTGAGGCGCTGGCCGGGGTGGGCTTCCAGATCGCAGGTGTGGGCAACGGCACCACGGATGTCACCACCACGCCGGTGGTCATCCGTTACGGACCCACGTCGGCGGCCGCGGCCAAGACGCTGCAGGCGTATCTGGTGAGCGAGGCCACCTTGCAGGAGTCGCCCGACCTGCAGAACGAGGTCGAGATGATCCTGGTCAGCGGATTCGAGGGAGTGGCCGACCCGGCCGCCGCCCAGGCCAAGTTGAGCGCTCCGTCGCCCGTTGCCAGTGGCCCGGGCTGCCCGTCGCCGTCCGCGCCAGCCACCGGCGCCAGCGAGAACGCTCAGCCGGAGCCGACGCCCGCAGCCTGACCCTGGCCCCCCACATCACGCAGTCGATCG
>JAUPKO010000637.1 GCA_030837395.1 Actinomycetota bacterium
CGAACACCAGCGGCACGCTCGACGACGCCAGCACCCCCTCGACCACGCCCGGCTGCGGCGAACCCGGTGCCGGTGTCACAGCGTCGGCCTCCACCAATGCGCCGCTTTCGGTCACGAAGCGTACGCAACCTGACACCAGCGCGGTGACGGTCAGGCGAAGGTGCAGGCCGGGGCGGGCCACACGTTCGACGTCGATGGGGGCAGGACCGACGCCCGGGCTGGCACCCTCGAGGGCCGTTTGCAGGGGGTCGAGCACAAGCACTGACTGATCGTGTTCGGAGAAGCCCTTCATCGCCTTGCGGGTGGTGGCGAGTTTGCCCACCAGCGAGCGCAGGTCGTCCCAGCCGCGGCTGAGCGTGAGTGCCGGTTCCGCCGTGCCGGCGAGCGGGTCGGGTTGCTCGTCGGCCGTGGGGTCCGCGGGGATCGGCGGCCGGGAGCTGCCGGCGATCAGACTGCTGATGTCGTCGCCCAGCGTGGTTCCGGCCAGCCCACCGAGCCACGCCCGTGGGGCGAAGGCAACTCCGGGGACGCTCATCCTGATGATGTCGTCGCGCAGTTGGTCGGCGGCGGCGTACAACTCGTCGTGGCCCCTGGCCTGGGCAAGCACCGCCGCGCAGATCGCGCCGGCCGAGGTGCCGGTGATGATTCCTGGGGTCACACCCTTGAACTGAATCAGATAGGCCAGCGCGCCGGCGGAGAACGAACCCTTGGCGCCTCCGCCGGAGAGGACGAAGGCGGTGGTAGTAGCGGTCATGCTCCGAGCCTAGGCGGAGCCGAAGATTCAAGTTACGCTGCGTGGGCGTCGATACACCTCCCATGGTGGAGTTGTGTGCCCACCCGAGTGCAGATCTCGCCGGGGCAGGTGAGGATGGGAGTGGTGGCCATGAGGAGGTATCTGGGGGTCATCCTGGCGGCGATTGCGGCCCTGATCGTAGGTGCCCTGCCGGCGAGCGCTGAGGATGCGCCCAACGTTCCGTCGGTCGTCCCGCAGGCCGTCGTGACGCCACAGATCGATGCCGCCACCATGGAAGCGGAGATGCTTCGGCTGACCAACGAGTATCGCAGCGTCGGCCGCTACTGCCCGACGAACCATCCGCCGACGCAGTACGCATGGTTCCCCGCTGTCCCGCCCGTGCGTTCGGACGCCCGGCTGGTGCAGGCAGCTCGCGCACATAGCCTGGACATGGGCGTGCGTGGGTACTACGCCCACAACACTCCCGATAACGTGACGCCGGGCACCCGCGTCACCAATGCGGGATTCCAGTGGACGTACATGGCGGAGAACATCTTTGCCTACTACCCCACTGCGGCGGAGATCGTCGCCGGCTGGATCAACCACATGGGCCACTGCCAGAACATCATGAGCCCCACCGCGACATTCATGGGCAACGGCTACGCCTACTACGACAACCCCTTGCTGGGCACGGCCAACTACAAGCACTACTACACCCAGGACTTCGCCGCACCCCAGCCCGGCATGGTCTTCGCTCCCGACGCCCCCACCATCACCTCGGTGGCGGCCGGGAACGGTACGGCCACGGTCAACTTCCGGGCCGGCTGGAATGGCGGCTCAGCCATCACCAACTACGTGTACTCGGTCGACAACGGGGCCAGTTGGTTCGGGCGCAGCCCTGCCTCAGCGGCCTCGCCGCTGGTGATCGGCGGGCTGCGCAACGGTGTCGCCTACCAGGTGCGCATCCGCGCGACGAACGGAACCTTCTTCAGTCTGGGTGCGAGCCCGGCGTCCAATATGATCGCCGTCACGCCCAAGTCGCCGCTGTCGACCCCGGCCGCTCCCACCATCAACGTGATGACACCCGGCGATGGTCAGGCCTGGGTGGGTTTTGCCCCGGGCTCTGACGGCGGATCGCCGATCACCAATTTCCAGTACTCGGTCGACGGGGGCGCCAAGTGGCAGGCCTTCAACCCCGTTGACAAGGTCTCGCCGGCAAACATTCCGGGCTTGCAGAACGGGACGACGTACCAGGTGAAGTTGCGTGCGGTCAACGCCGTGGGTGTCGGATCGGCGTCGGCGTCGGTGCCGGTCACTCCCGTCGCCCAGGTGGCATCGGTGTTCGTTCCGCTGGCCGAGCCGGTGCGGGTCATCAACACGGCAGCGGAGGCCGGCGGCACGCCGCTGGCGTCGGGCTCGACTCGGACGTTCTCGGTGGCCAACGCGATCACCCCGACCGGCGCCGTGAGTTCCGGCGTGCCAGCTGGCGCGGTGGCGATCGCCTATAACCTCACGGTGCAGGCGGGTCCTGGCGCCGGTCACCTGCGGGTGATGCCCGGTGACGCCGCCTCGTCACCGGCATCGGCCATCAACTTCCCCGCCAACCAGGTGATCTCGAACGGCTCGGTGGTCAAGGTTGACTCGCAACGCCGGATCCGCATCTACAACGCGGCCGGAGCCGCCAAGAACGTCACGGTTGAGGTGCTGGGCTACTTCATGCCAACGGCGCAGGCACCGGCGGGCGGGAAGTTCACTCCGACGACGCCGACGAGGGTCTACGACTCAGCGCAGGACCCGGGTTCCGATCGGCAGCCCGGCGGCCTGATCGGGGCCGGTGAAACTCGCAATGTGGACGTGATGCATGACATCGCGGATGGCTCGCGAGCGGTGCCGGACGGTTCATCCGCACTGGCCTACAACATCACGGTGGTCGGGCCGCAGGCGGCAGGTGGCCTGCAGGTGGTGCCCGGCGATAAGTCGGCCGCAGGGTTGGCGAGCATCAACTGGTCCGCCGCCAATGACCGGATCGCCAACGGTTTGGTGCTGCGCATCGCCAAGGACGGCACCTTCCGGGTGCACAACAACTCTAAGGTGCCGGTGAGGTTCCTGATCGACGTCGTGGGCTACTACCGGTCTGACAGTGGCGTCCAGTTCTATGCCATCGAACCTGCGCGGTCCTACGATTCGCGGGCTGCGTTGCCTGCACCTGGGAAGCTGCCCACGGGTGACTCGCGTACCGGTGCGCCCACGCGGACGGTGTCGGTGGCCGATGCCCGGGACAGCAAGGGCAACGTGGCTGCTCCGTCGGTGGTGCCGGCTGGGGCAAGGGCGATTGCCTACAACGTGACCGTCACCAACACCGTCGGCCAGGGACACTTCCGGGTCTTCCCGGCGGGGCAGGCGCTGCCCGGCGCCTCGGTCATCAACTGGCCGAGTGCAGGCTATACCCGCGCCAACGCGACCGTCGTGGGCATCTCCGCTGACCGCAAGGTGACGATCTTCAACAGCTCGTTGCCGACCGATGGGATCATCGACACCCTGGGCTACTACAAGTAGGACTTTCGTCCCGCCATTAGTGGACTTCCCGCCCTAGCATCAAAGGTTCGCCGGGGTGACGTTGGAAGTGGAGCCCTTGGTCGCAAGGCGCGGCCGGGCTGGGTGGTGGTCGCCATGTGGCGTGGACTTGAGGGTGTGGGGGCGGGAATCAGCGGCGGGGTGCACCGGTGGCTGATGGCGTTGGCCGCGATGGTCCTGGTGACCGGCGTCGTCGGGCCCGCCGGGGCGGCGGGTGCGGCTCCTGTGGTGCCGATGCCAGAGCCGCTTGCCGCCGCGTCGTGGGGCCAACAGCCGCCGGGGGACGGCTCGGCGGCGGTGTCGGCGGTGCCGGTCGCCCTCCTGCGGTCTGGTGTGCTGGCCGGCGAGACGGTCGGCCAGGTTGATGCCGGTCGCACCGGTGGCTGTGCCGTGACGCTGGCGGGCAAGGTGGCGTGTTGGGGGACGGGCTTCCTCGGCGACGGCACGGGCAATGCTTCGGCGGTGCC
>JAUPKO010000638.1 GCA_030837395.1 Actinomycetota bacterium
ACACTGGTGCCGACCGACGTTGCCAGGAACCACAGCGCAAGCATTTGTCCGTTCGCTCCTTCGGGGGCCAGTTTCGAGGTTGCAGACAGGCCTGTGGGGGACAGGAACAATTCCGCCCAGGTCTGCAGCAGGTAGGTCATGAGCAACCAGTACAGGGCCGCCTTGGTGCCGTTGTCCTGGTAGGCGGACATCGGGATGACCAGGATGAGTACCGAGATCCCGACACCGACCAGGCCGATGGCGAACTTGATCGAGGTGCGGGGGGCGCGGTCGGCCAGTTTGGTCCAGATTGCGGCGAAGATCGGCGCGAAGATGATGATGAACAGCGGGTTCACCGACTGCAAGGACGCGGCCGGCATCTCCCACGAGCCGATGCTCAGGTCGGTGACGTTCTCGGCAAAGAGGTTGAGCGTGGACCCTGACTGCTCGAACACCATCCAGAACGAGGCCGCTGCCAGAAAGACCCAGACGAAGGCGCGGACATGCCTGCGCTCAGTTTCGGAGTAGTCCTTGCGCTTGAACAGCTGGTAGAAGTAGAAGAACGGAACTATGAGGATGAAAATCGTGATCGCGGTGGCGATGTGGTCGATGGTGTCGCCCTTGGCGATGAGGCCGAGCAGGACGGCGATGACCGCGACGGCGAGCACCGACCCGCCGATCACCAGCAGGAAGTGATTGCGTTGCTGGGCACTTGCCGGGTCCGGGGCCGTGGCACCCACGCCGTGGAAGTTCTTCCAGCCGATGACGTACTGGATCACGGCAATGGTCATGCCGAGGCCGGCGATGGCGAAGCCTGCGTGGAAGCCGTATTTCACTTGTACGTTGGAGGTGACCAGCGGCGCGAGGAACGAGCCGATGTTGATGCCCATGTAGAACAGCGAGAAGCCGGCGTCGCGCCGCGTGTCGGTCTCGTCATACAGGTCACCGACCATCGCCGAGATGTTGGGCTTCAGCGCGCCGGTGCCCAGCGCGATCAGCAGCAATCCGATCCAGAAGGTGAGCTCGTTGGGCACCGCCATCGAGTAGTGGCCCAGGGCGATCACGATGCCGCCGTAAAGCACCGTCTTGCGGGCACCGATGAGGCGGTCGGCGATCCAACCGCCGGCGATCGGCGTCAGGTAGACCAGGCCGGAGTACGCGCCGTAGATCGCGATCGCTGTGCCGTCGTCGATGCCCAGGCCCGAGTGCCCGCCCTCGTCGGCGACGAGCGGAGCCGTCAGATAGAGCACCAACAGCGCACGCATGCCGTAGTAGGAGAATCGCTCCCACATCTCCGTGAAGAACAGCGTCGACAGCGCCCTGGGTTGTCCGAGGAAGGCGCGGTCCTCGGAGGACGGGGTGTGGGCCGTGGTCGTGGACATGTGGGAACCCTATTCCGTGAGCGGGTTCGATGCCGGAGGCTCCGCGCCATTACCCAATCGTGATCAACGTGGCAACGATCCGATCATGATCGATCAGGTGGCCGCTCAGTGTGCTCCGCGGCCCGCGCGAATGGTCGCGATACGGCGGTCGAGATCGACTAGCAGGGGTCGCACGATGGCATCCGGGATGCCCTCCTCGGTGCGCAGCCGCAACAGTTCCTGCTGTTCGGCCAGGGCCATGGCCAGGCCCACGTCGGCAGCCTGCTGCAGCCGCTCCACCGCGGCCGTGTGGTCGGCGGCAGTCTCCAATCGGCGTTCCACCGAACTACGCAGTGCCCGCACAACGTCCGGTGACATCGGTTCGCCATCGCGGTCGGCATCGGTTTCAGCCGTCTCCAGGGCGGCCAGCGACGCCCGGGCCATGGCGGCCTGCACCCGCGTGCCAAGAGCCACAGCGTCACCTTCGCCGATCCTGAGTCGGCGGGCCACGTAGGCCAGGGTGGGCGACAGTGCCAACGTGACGGTGATGACACACAGCGAGATGGCGATGACGAGGTCCCGATAGGGCAATTCCTCACCACCGGCGGCGAGGAACGGTATCGAAAAGGCCGCCAACGCCGAGACCGGCCCACGCGCCCCGGCCCAGCCGACCAGGATCGTGCCGCGCCAGTCACCACGTGGGCCGACGTGCAGGCGCTGTGTCAGGCCGAAAGCGCCGAGCACGAAGAGCATCCGGGTGATGATCAGGGCGGCCACGACTGCCGGGACTGCCATCAGCAGGGTGTGCCGCTCGGCATCGTCGAGGGCGCCGACCACCAGGGGCAGTTCGAGCCCGAGCAGGAGGAAGGCGATGGACGACAGGATGAAAGTGATCTGCCGCCATACTGCGGCCGTGTGCAGTCGGCCCCGGTAGGTGGGGTCCGAATGCGAGGCGTGCGAGGCCATGAGGGCCGCGATCACGATTGCCAGGATCGCCGAGCCCTCGAAGCGCTCGGTCACGATGTAGATCACGAACGGCGCCACCAGCAGAAGCCCGCCGAACCCGACAACGTCGCTGCTGTGCCGGATCACCAAGATCAGCGCCCAGCCGGCAAGTCCGCCGACAATGCCAGCGACGATCACCGATTGCAGCAGGATCAGGCCTGCCTCGGCCACGGTGACCGTGCCCGCGACGGCCGCCACCGTGGCCACCCGCAGCGCGGTCAGGCCCGTACCGTCATTGACCAGGCTCTCACCCTCGAGGATCGCCACCAGACGGGGCGGCAGGTTGGCGCGCCGGGCCGCCGTCGCCACGGCCACGGCGTCGGTCGGCGCCAGCACTGCCCCGAGCGCGATCGCCATGGCCACGGGCATTGCGGGCACCACCGACGACGTCACGGCACCGACGATCAGGGTGGACGCGGCCACCAGACCGACCGCCAGTGCGAGCACTGGGCGCTGGACCCGCTTGAGGTCGATGTAGGACGACGACAGCGCCTCGCCGAACACGAGCGGTGCCAGCACGAGCGACTGGATCAATTCCGGTGCTGCCGGGGCTTGCGGCCCGACGGGCAGCAACCCGATCACGACGCCTACCGCGAGCAGGGGCAGGGCGGTGCCCACACCCCGGCTGCGCAGGATCATGCTCAGACCCACCGCCACCACGGCCACCCACACGAGGTTGTCGAACGAGTGGGTCATGATGAGGTGCCGGCGATGGGGCCGGGGTCAGTGCTCGAAGGTTGCGTGCAGGTGGCCCCGAGCCAGGCAATGCGCGTTGATCGTGAACGACGCCACCGCCGCGCTGGTGTCCGGAGAGAGTCCGAGGTCAAGCGTGTCCAGCGCATAGACGGAAAAGAAGTAGCGGTGGAAGTGATCGCCGGGCGGAGGGGCGGCGCCGCCGTAGTCACGGGTGCCGTAGTCGTTACGAAGCTGCATGACGGTGGCCGGCAGCAGCGCACCGTCGGCCGTGCCTGCACCGGCCGGCAAGGAGGTCACCGACGCCGGTAGGCCGACAAGAATCCAGTGCCACCAGCCACACCCGGTGGGAGCGTCGGGGTCGAAGCACGTGACAGCGAACCCCATGGTGTCGGCTGGGTAGCCCGACCAGGACAGTTGCGGGGAGATGTTGCCTCCGCCGGCCCCGTGGTAGACGTGCGCCATCGGCAGAGTGTCCAGATCAGCGAAGTCCGTGCTGGTCACCGTGAGATCGGGCAGTTGTGGGAGGTGATCGAAGGGGTCCGGCGGGCGGGTGCGGTCAAGTCTCATGGAGCAACTGTGCCACGTCCACGGTCGAATCGTCGCCCGCTGTCACGGTGTGTGGCGAGCTCGCTGATAGGCCCAAATAGCGGTGGCGGTCGCCGGTGCGCACGAGCGCGGTGTGTAGCGTAACCGGCGGTTGGTAGTCAGGAGTCGGGCGAAGTGTGCCGCGCCACGCAGGCTGGGAGGCTGAGGTGAAAAGGTTCCTGCTCGCCATGGTGGGTGCAGTGCTTCTGCTCGTGAGCCTGCTGGGAGCTGCCGGGGTGGGTTGGGTGCTGTCGGTGTTCGGCACGGACGGTCGCTACGAGGTGCCGGTGGCGAATGTCGACGTGACCGGGGCCGCGTTGTACGTCAACCTGTTCAACGTGAACCGCGAGGCGAGCATCCCCGACGGCTTGCTCGACACCTACGTGGAGGCCCGCAGTGAGCAGGGCAGGTCGCTGTTCATCGGTGTGGGAGAACAGCAGACAGTGCAGGACTTCCTGCTCGGCGTGCCCTATGAGGCCGCCTCTGAACTCGCCGGAGGGCAGTTCGTCACCCGCCCGGTGCCCGGCCTCAAGGTGCCGGCGCCCGATCCGACCGCCGCGGACATCTGGTCGATCCAGGCGGTCGGGACGGCTCCGAGGTTGCTCTGGACGGACGAGGCCGGAGCGGGGGTGTTCGTGCTGATGAACGCCGACGGGAGCCCGGGGGTTGCCGCCGAGCTGACCGCCTCGCTGGAGAACCCGCGGCTGATACCGGCCACCTTGACCATTGCCGGGTTGTCATTGATCCTGGCGATCCTAGGGGTGATCCTGCTGGCTAAGGCGAGCCGGAAGGACGCGGCGGCAACGCACCGATAGCGTGAGGCCCATGGAGGTTCAGCAGACGGCGGTCACCAGTGATCGGGTGTTCACCGTCCCGAACATCCTGAGCATGGCCAGGTTGCTGGGCGTGCCCCTGTTCCTTTGGCTGATCCTGGTGCCGCAGGCCGACGGCTGGGCGATCATCCTGCTCGTCGTCTCCGGCTTCACCGACTACCTCGACGGCTATCTGGCCCGCCGGTGGAACCAGATCACCCGACTAGGGCAGTTGCTCGACCCCGTGGCGGACCGGCTCTACATCCTGGCCACGCTGATCGGCCTGCTGATTCGGGGCATCATCCCCTGGTGGCTGGTGGCGCTGCTGTTGGCGCGGGACATCCTCATGGTGGTGGTGCTGGCGCTGCTCAAGCGGGTGGGGGTGACCGGCCTGCCGGTGCACTTCATCGGCAAGGCGGCGACCTTCAACCTGCTCTACGCCTTCCCGCTGTTGCTGCTGGGGGACGGCAGCAGCGTGTTCGCCGACATCTGCCGGGTGTTCGGGTGGGCTTTCGCGATCTGGGGAACCGCGCTTTACTGGTGGGCGGCGGTGCTCTACATCGAACAGGCCCGCCGCATCCTGGCGGTGACGAGAGGGCGCACGCCATGAAGGCAGTGGTGATGGCTGGCGGATCCGGCACCCGATTGAGGCCCCTGACGTCCTCCTCGCCCAAACCGTTGCTGCCAGTGGTCGGACGGCCGTTGCTCGAGCACCTGCTGCTGTTGCTGCGCAAGCACGGTGTCTCGGAGGCCGTCGTCACGGTGCACTACCTGGCGCAGATGGTCCGCACCTACTTCGGTGATGGCGCCGACAGTGGCGTTCGTCTGAGTTATGCCACCGAAACCCGGCCCATGGGTACCGCCGGAAGCGTCAAACTGGCCGAGAGTCGGCTGCGCGACGAGCCGTTCCTGGTGATCTCCGGCGACGGCCTGACCGATATCGATCTGACGGCGCTGATGGCTGCCCACCGCGATCGTGGAGCGTTGGTGACGGTGTGCTTGGCCCGCCGGGAGAACCCGTTGGAGATGGGCATCGTCGTCACCGATGAGGATGGCCGGATCAACCGCTTCCTGGAGAAGCCCGAGTGGTCGCAGGTGTTCACCGACACCGTCAACACCGGCATCTACGTCATCGAGCCGGAGGTCCTCGCCGAGATTCCGGTCGGCACCCCGGTCGACTGGGCCCGTGAGGTCTTCCCGAGCCTGCTGGCCCGCGGCGCGCCGGTGTATGGCCACGTCGGCGAGGGCTACTGGGCCGATGTCGGCACCCTGGATGCCTATCGTGCGGTGCAGGTCGACGCGCTCGAAGGAAAAGTCCGGGTCGAGATTCCCGGTCACGAAGTGGCCCCCTCAGTGTGGTTCGGTACCGGGGTGGAGGTCAGTCCGGACGCCACGCTCACCGGACCTTTGGTGCTCGGCGATCACGTCCGGGTCGGCGCCGAGGCGCGTATTGAGCCCTACACCGTGATCGGTCGGCACGCCATCATCGGTCCGCAGGCCACGGTGGAGCGCTCGGTGCTGATGGACAACGTCTACCTGGGCACAGGCGCGCAGGCGTCGGGTTGTGTGATCGGACGAGGCTCCGACGTGCTCGAGCGGGCGCGAGTCGAGGAAGGCTCCAGTGTCGGGGACGGATGCCGGCTCGAACCGGAGGTGGCGATCACCGCGGGCGCCGACGTCTACCCCAACAAGACGATCGCCGCAGGTGAGGTGGTCACCGAGAGTGTGGTGTGGGAGTCACGCTCGCCGCAGCAGATGTTCTCTGGTGAGCGGTTCGCCGGGGTTGTCAACATCGACGTCACGCCGGAGGTTGCGGCGCGGGTGGCGGGGGCGTTCGCGACGATCCTGCCCAAGGGCGGCCGGGTGACCGTGGCACGGGACCACTCGGTGCCGGCGCACGCTGTGTCGCTCGTGCTCATCGGAGCTCTGGCATCGGCGGGGTTGCAGGTGAAGGTGCTGGGCATCTGCCCGGTGCCGGTGGCGCGCAGCCTCGTGCGGCGGACCACTGACGGTGGCATCGTGGTGCGCACGTCGCATGGGCGCCCGGAGAGTCTGCGGTTGATGTTCCTGGACGGCAACGGCGTCGACATCGATCAGCGCGCCCGGCAGGACCTCGAACGAATTGTCAACCGGCACGACATAATGCGCACTGCCCCCGGTGAAGTCGGCAGCATCGCCGCTGCGATGGGCCCCGTTGAGGACTACGTGGCTTCGGTCGTGGCCGCCACCGACATGGCTGGTGTGGCCGAGGCGGATCTGCGCATCGTGGTCGATACCGCCGGTGGTCCGGCCTCTATGATCCTCCCGCAGCTGATGTCGGCCGCGCGAGTCGACGTGCTGACGGTCAACTCCCGACTCACACCTGATCACCCCACAGAGACGGCCGCCGAACGGGTCGAGGCCTTGCGTCGGTTGGGACTGCTGGTGGCCTCGTCCAGGGCGGCACTGGGAGTCAGGATCAGCCCCAGCGGCGAGCGACTGTCGATCGTGGATGAGACGGGCCGGGTGCTCAGCGATGACCGGGCCATGCTGGTGGTGCTGGACTTGTTGGCGGCCGAGCGTCGCAACGGCGCGGTCGCCCTACCGGTCACCACCACCCGGGTGGCCGAGCGGGTCGCGGCTTATCACGGGATGTACATCATCTGGACGCCCACCGGACCACAGGCGCTGGCGGCGGCGAGCACTGGTGAGGGATTGGCCCTCGCGGCGGACGCCGACGGCGGCTTCGTGATTCCGGCGGTCGGGCGGGCTCCGGATGGGATGGCGGCCCTGGTGGCTCTGCTGGGATTGGTGGCGCGGACCAAGTTGACGCTGCGGGCCATCGACACCCGTATTCCCTCGACCACTCTGCTGCGCGAGCTGGTGCCGACCCCGTGGGCCCGCAAGGCCGCGGTGATGCGGGCCGTGCGCGAGGCCGCCGGTGATGCACCGATCGATGAGACCGAGGGTGTGCGGATCGTGATGTCCGACGGAGCATGGGTGCTGATCTCGCCCGATCCAAGCGAAGCCGCCGTGCGGCTGTGGGTGGAGTCGGACAGCCAGTTGCGAGCGCGCGGACTGATGTCGACGTGGCGCCAGATCGTGGTGGCGGCGCAGCGAGATGTAGATGAAGCCGACAGCGACGCTAAGGTGATCCCATGATTCCTGCAGACCTCCTTTACACCCCGCAACACGAGTGGCTACTGGTGCATCCGGATGGCAACGTCCGGGTGGGCATCACCGATTACGCCCAGGATGCCCTCGGCGACATCGTCTTCGTGGCCCTGCCCACTACCGGCGACGAACTTGCCGGCGAACAAGCCATGGGGGAGGTTGAGTCCACCAAGAGCGTGAGCGAGGTGTACGCGCCCATCCCCGGGCGCGTCGTGCGACGCAACGACGCCGTCGAGACTGCCCCGGAGACGATCAACGACGACCCCTATGGCGAGGGTTGGCTGGTCGAGATCGAGCCAGAGGTGCCGGTGGACGCGGCTGAGTTCCTCGATGCGGCCGGCTATCAGGACCTGATCAAGGGCTGATGGAGGACTACCGATGACGGATTCCAGGGGAGTGGGCACATGACGTGTTCGGCCTGCGGCTTCCCGCTCACCCAAGGCGCTCGGTTCTGCAGCCAGTGCGGCACCCCGACCGATGCTGAAGACACCCAGGTCACCGGGGCATTGAGCCCGGTCGACGCTATTGTCGACAGCGGTCCGCAGGCGACGGTGGCGGGGTCGGCGCAGTTCGCCGTTCTGGTCGTCAACAGGGGGCCGAACGAGGGTACGGCGTTTACGCTCACACCCCCTGTGGTCAAGATCGGCCGCGGCCCGGACCAGGAGGTCTTCCTGGACGACATCACAGTGTCACGCCAGCACGCCGAGTTGCGGGCCATGCCCGGTGGCTGGCAGCTGGTGGACCTCGGCTCGCTGAACGGCACCTACGTCAACCGCGCCCCCGTGCTGGAGGCCACCTTGGCCAGCGGGGACGAGATTCAAATCGGCAAGTACCGCTTCCGGTTCATGAGCGGAGTCGGCGGCGGCGAGTGACCAGCGAGCTCGTCGGGATCGGGGCGGTCATCACAGAGATGTCTGAGGAATTCCCGGACCTCTCGGTATCTAAGGTGAGGTTCCTGGAGGCGCAGGGTTTGCTGAATCCGGTCCGCACCCCCTCCGGTTACCGCCGCTACTCCCGAGGCGATCGCGATCGGTTGCGCTACATCCTGCGGACGCAACGTGATCACTTCTTGCCGCTGAAAGTCATCGCTGAGCACCTTGACGCGATGAGCCGGGGGCTCGAACCCCCGGCGGTGTCAGATCCCACGCCACGGCCACCCGAGCTCGCGCCGCCAGCGGAGGATGGCCCCCAGGGAGTGCCGGACCGAGGCGGGGAGGTTCGTCTGAGCGAGGAGGAGTTGCGTCGGGAGTCCGGATTGACCGTCGGTCAACTGGCGGAGGCCGTCGAGCAAGGGCTGTTGACCCCCGGTCCCGACGGGAGGTTCGGCATGACCGAATTGTCGGCTGCCGCGGCCGTCGCCGGGTTGGCCGAATATGGGGTGGGAGCCCGGCACCTACGAGCGGTCCGGCTCGCGGCCGAGCGACACACCGGCATCGTCGATCAACTCGTGTTGGCAGCCCATCGCGACGTCGCCGCACAGCGCCAGATGGCAACGCGAGCGCTCGCTCTCACGAAACAGTTGGAGGCATCGATCCTTGCGGCTCACGTGGATCGGTCGTACCCCATCTGACTTCCCGCTGCGGCCTCACACGGGTTACAGTCGCAGGTATGGAGCCTCTCGATGTTGTCGGCGTCCGGGTTGAGATGCCGTCCAATCAGCCACTCGTGCTGCTGCGCGAGCGCAATGGGGATCGCTACCTACCGATCTGGATCGGGGCCGTCGAGGCCACCGCGATCGCCTTCGCCCAGCAAGGTGTGGTGCCACCTCGTCCGCTCACCCACGATCTGCTCCGAGACGTCCTGGACACTCTGGACTCACCCGTTCAGCAGGTGCTCATCACCGAACTGCGCGACGGGGTCTTCTACGCGATCCTCGACCTTGGCAAGGGGGTCCAGGTCAGTGCTCGACCAAGTGATGCGATCGCCCTCGCGATGCGCTGCGGGGCGCCTATCCTGGGGTCCGAGGAGGTCCTCGCCGAAGCCGGCATCCACGTGCCGGACGAGGAGGAGGATGAAGTGGAGGCCTTCCGGGAGTTCCTCGACTCAGTGAGCCCGGAGGACTTCGAGCACGGCGATTCATAGACATCTTCACGAAAGAACCGACGTAATACCCCATTAATGAATCTCAACTGAAGGTTGAGAGTTACATCGAAGAAATTACGTTGGCGTGTCCCATGCCAATGTCGTTGACGCGCACGCGCAGCCTGCCTAGCCTGCCTATCGGAAGGGTTGGCCTGCGAAACGGCGCGGCCAACCGAAGAGGAGGCGAGCGATGTCCGACACCGAGGGCACTTTCGGAGCCGAAGCAGATTCGGCCGCCCGAGGGGAGCAAGCCGCCCTGTTCGAGTCGGAGGAGCCGGATTCGAAGTTCATCGGCTACCGGGGGGCGACGGCCTGTGCGGCCACCGGCATCACCTACCGCCAGATGGACTACTGGGCGCGCACCGGACTGCTGGTGCCCAGCATCCGCTCCGCCAAGGGTTCGGGCAGCCAGCGGCTGTACTCGTTCCGCGACATCCTCGTGCTGCGCATCATCAAGCGCCTGCTCGACACGGGCGTCTCGCTGCAGAACGTCCGCAAGGCGGTGGATCACCTGCGGGAGCGGGGTGTCGAGGACCTGTCGGAGATCACCTTGATGAGCGATGGGGCGTCGATCTTCGAGTGCACCACAGAAGACGAGGTGATCGACATCATGCGCGGTGGCCAGGGTGTGTTCGGCATCGCCATCGGCCGGGTCCGGTCCGAAGTGGCGGGGACGCTCGCGCGGTTCCCGCAGGAGAGCCTCGACGGCGATGTTGTGCTGCCCGACGGGGTCACGGACGAACTCGCCGTCAGGCGCTCGCGCAAGACGGGCTGAAGCGCCGCATCGGCGGGTTGCCCGTATCCTGTGGGGGATGACTACAACGCCAGAGGTGCAGGTGTCGGCGGGTGGGGACCCGTCGTTCCGTCAGCGCCACATCGGACCCCGTCCCGAGGACCTCGCCGCCATGGTGGCCGCCATCGGAGTCGACTCACTTGACGCGCTGATCGACGCAGCGGTGCCGGGGGGTATCCGCAGTCCCGGCCTCACGCTGCCGCCGGCCGTCAGTGAAGCCGACATCCACGACGAGTTGCGCCGGATCGCAGCGGCCAACCGCCCCCGCACCTCACTGATCGGCATGGGCTACTACGGCACCCGGATGCCTGCGGTGATCCGTCGCAATCTGGTCGAGAACCCGGCGTGGTACACCGCCTACACGCCCTACCAGCCCGAGATCTCGCAGGGCCGGCTACAGGCATTGCTGATGTTCCAAACCATGGTGGCCGACCTCACCGGGCTGCCGCTGGCCAACGCTTCGATGCTCGACGAGCCCACAGCCGCAGCCGAGGCCATGACCCTCGCCCGGCGAGCCGGCCGGTCTGCGTCCAACCGCTTCTTGGTGGACGCCGACACCCATCCGCAGACCTTGGCGGTGCTGGCCACCCGAGCCGAGCCGTTGGGCATCGAGCTCGTGGTGTTCGATCCGCGGGCCGAAGTGCCCGCAGGCGAGGCCTTCGGTGCCCTGCTGTCGTACCCAGGATCGTCAGGTGCGGTGTGGCAGGTGGGGCCCGTCATCGACGCGCTGCATGCAGCAGGCGCGCTTGTCGTGGCCAGCAGCGACCTGCTCGCGTTGACAGTGCTCGTTCCCCCTGGTGAGGTCGGCGCTGACATCGTCGTGGGCTCGGCGCAGCGGTTCGGGGTGCCGATGGGGTTCGGCGGCCCGCACGCGGGTTTCATGGCGGTGCGCTCGGAGATGGCGCGCTCGTTGCCCGGTCGATTGGTGGGTGTCAGCAAGGATGCCGAAGGCCGGCCCGCCTACCGGCTGGCGTTGCAGACCCGCGAGCAGCACATCCGCCGGGAGAAGGCCACCAGCAACATCTGCACCGCGCAGGTGCTCCTGGCCGTCGTGGCGGCGATGTACGCCGCCTATCACGGGCCCGCCGGACTACGACGGATCGGCGAGGACGTCGCCGAGCGAGCCCACCGGTTGGCGGTCTCGCTCGCCGACGCCGACATCGAATTGGAGCATGACGCCTACTTCGACACCATCGCAATCCGTGTGCCAGCAGCCGCCGCCGCCGTGGTGGATGCCGCCCGTGTGCGCGGCATCGACCTGCGCCTGACTTCCGCCGACGTGGTCGGGGTGTCGGTGGACGAGACCACCGACGAGCAGACCCTGCTGCAGGTGTTGGCCGCGTTCGGAGAGGTGACGGGTCGTGTCATCGACCTTGCCCCGGCAGGGGGCGACGGCGTCCCCGC
>JAUPKO010000639.1 GCA_030837395.1 Actinomycetota bacterium
TGGCCGGCACGGCAGCAAGAGCGGCCAGGAGGACGGCGGCGGTCGCGGTCAGCGACACTCCGAGAGCACGGCGGGTCAAAGGGTCCTCCAGCGGGGTTCGTTCGTTGGGTGACGAGTGCAATGGGCACCCGATGATTCCGTGGAGGCCGACGAGGCGCAAACGGAGCGGACGTCCACACACTCTGGGTAGGGGCCAGCATCCGCACTGTCGACGCCACCGTCGCACAGTCAGCCGCGAGGCTGGCCCGGAGCAGAAGCGTGCCCGTTGGCGATCGTGACACCACGAATCGCACACCGCATGTGACGCCGTCACGGGCGCCAACGTGGCCAGCACGACGCCCGCGGCATTCAGCGCGAGTCGATGCGCATCCCATCACCCGCCGGTGGCAAGGTGCGCAGCAACGAGGTCGTGGTCGCTCAGGGGCATCCCTGAATCGTCGACTCGAGCGATCCCGAACACATCGGTCCCCTCAAGGCCCGGCGTGACCGCGATGTGGTCGATCGTCCCTGCTGGGAGTCCCGGAACGTCGCCAGCAGTGAGGACGTGAAGGGGGCGCAGCGCTTCCTCGAGAGCTGCGCTCACGCGGAGGGGCGCCCTCGTTCGAGGGATCGTCTGGTTGAAGTCACCCATGACGACCAGCGGCAGTGGCGACGAGCGCTCCCCAAGGAGCGTGCCGAGACCATTGACGAACTGCAGGTGCTCCTGCCACGGCACCGCATCGCGGCGGCCGGTCGCCACGTGTGCCGCAAACCACGGGATGCACACCCCGATGATTCGGATAGGACCGTCGGGCGTTTGGCTCGTGGCAGCGACTATGCGGCCCGGAGGCAACCCCATCTCTTCGTACGTGGTGACGTCGCTGAGGGGGTACCGGCTCCACATGAGCACCTTGCGCCACTCACGATGCTTCGCTTGGATGCCCCACTCTGTGCCACCAAGGGCGACGTGGCCGCCCGGAGGTACAACGCTCCGTACGCCTTCGGTGATGACGAGCACATCCGCATCCAGGGATGCGAGTCGCTCGGTGATGCTCGCGCGACGCTTGGGAGCAGCCCATTCGACGTTCCACGTTGCGACAAGCACGCGAGCCTCCTACTTGGTGAGCTAAGGCTAGGACGTCGGGCCGATACCGGTGCTCGAAGCACGCACCAGCGTCGCTCAACGCGGGCAGGGCTCGGTGGATCAGGGTGTCGATAAGCCTGCAGGCCCAAGCGGCGCCTTCTCCTCGAAGGTTCGTCAGTCCCTGCCACCCGGTGTGGACGGGCGCCCGGCATCGAGGACATCGCAGAGCCTGGCGAGCATTCCGGCGACGCGGGCGACGTCGGTCGGCGACTCCTGGTACGTATCGCGGCGCAGTTCCACCATCACCGACCGCACGCGCAGGTCCGTGCCGTAGAACCGCAGCGGTACGTAGGTCCCGGCGAAGGGTTGATTGACCATCGTCTCGCCGAGGCCGCGGAAGACGGCCTGTACGGCGTCCGCAAGCTCAGGCGGCGTATGTCGCTCATCCGTGCCGATGCAGCACGCGGGACGCGGAGCGTCCGCATGGACATGTCGCTCATACGGCAGCTCGGCGGCAGGGTACGAGTGCAGGTCGACGATGGTGACCTGGCCGTCGGCCTCGAGTCGGCCCTCCACGAAGTCCGTCAGTGCGCCGGCGTAGGGATCGAAGAACGCGGTGATGAGCTCGTCGCGATGGGCTGCGTCGTCCTCACGCAGCTCACCGCCATGGGCGGTTCGCTCATAGACCGCACCCATACCGATGTCGGGAGCAGCCATCACCTCGTCGACCGGGTCGGGGAAGCGTTCAGGGTCCACGACCAGACGGGAGCGCTGGTTGATGAACAGCCACGGCCGCATCTCAGACAGGTCGCTAGCCTCACGAGCTATCCGGTCGGTGGCTGCATCGGTCATTAGGACAAGTTCCTGCGCCAACTCCTCGTCCGAGAGCTCGATGCGCTGCCTGACCCGGCCCGGGACGATCGTCGACGCGTGCGGCACGTGGATGACGATCCGAGAGCCAGGGTCCCCGTCGACGACCACGAAGGGCGGGCCATTCGCATCGCTTGATGTCGACATGGCACCAGTATTGCCGTCGTGGCTGACTGGGGGTCGCCGCTTCGGTCCCCCGTGGCAGGTGCGCGGACGCAGTGACTACCCCTGCCCAGAGCCCGGATCGAGACCGGCTCGACGTTCGGCATAGGTCGCGGCTATGGCCTGCCCGATCTCCGCAGGAGTTCCCTGGATCACGCCACTCCAGGTGCTTCCGTCGCCCTCGTACCAGGCCGTGTCGCAGTCGAAGGTCACGACCGGGTCGGTGTCGACGTGGACGAGCAGCGCCCAAAGGTCAAGGTGGTACTGCCACTGCAGGCCCGCGGCCGGGAGTGCGCCCAGGACCGTCTCGGAGATGTCAGCGGCCCACGCCAGGTAGTCGTCCAGCGGTGGTGCCAGTGTCAGGGCCCGCTCCCTGACCGCGGCGATGTCCCGGCCGAGTTCGACCGTGTCCCTCGGCCCGCCGCGGAAGACGCCCATCGTGGTCATCGGATGGTCCGCAGGGGTCGCCGGGTGAAAGAACCGTGGGCCGCTGCGAAGTCGCGCGCGATGGAGCGGGCGATGATCTGCGCCCCACCCTCCTTGACACTCCGCCAGGTGCCGATGCGCTGGTCCGCGGTGACCCAACTGCCATCGCTGCGGAACGCCACGACCAGCGTGGACATCGGGCCGTCGAACACCCGCAGCTCCCATCGCTCGTCACGACGCAAGAACTCCGCCGTGGTCGAGGGAAGCGTCCGCATGATCTCGGCAGCCGCGTCCCGGGACCAGGCCAGCGTCTCCGGCTCACCGTAGGTGATCGTCAAGAGATCCTC
>JAUPKO010000640.1 GCA_030837395.1 Actinomycetota bacterium
ATCCTCACGACGCCATAGGTGAGGCGATCGTGTTGCAATGGCGATCGGACCGCTCGATTGCCGTCTCGGCCGACGATGCTGAGGTGTGGTCCTTCGGCGGGGACGGGCCGATACGGCTGGCCGGCCGGGGTGCCGGAGGATTGGCCCGGGCGATTGACGGTACGACCACCGCCGCGGCGGCGGTCGATGCCGCCGTCGCCCGCGGGATGACCGCGGTGGACGCCGAACGGATTCTGGCCAAGTGGCAGGCGAAGGGTCACGTGTGCGGCGTCGAGTCGGAAGAGCGCAGGCAGTCGGTGGTGCTGCGTGCCATCGCCGAGCCCGGCGATGAAAGGTCGGCACGGGCCGATGCCGATGACCTGGCGGGGGTGCTGTCGGCGATGGGTGTTGATGTGCTCGACGACATCGACGTGGTGGCGGACGGCGTCCTTGTGCTGGTAGTGCCGGACCTGCTCGCCCTGCTGCCGTCGTGGCAGGAGCCAGAGCCTTGCGTGGCCGTGCACGTGCGCGGAGAGCGAGCCTTCATCGTAGGGGTGCTCGACGGTACCCGGGGGCGGTGCCCGGCCTGCCTCGATGCGCGGCTTCGACTGCGGCGGACGACCGACGTCGTGGCGGCGGGCCGGGTGGGCCGAAGGTGGCCGCCGGCATCTCCGCTGCGTCACCCGGCCTCGATCGCCTTGGCCGCCGGCGTCGTGGCCTCGATTGCCTCGGCGCCTGTGCAGGGGGCCGACGCGGATCTGCTGGTGATCGACCCCGCGTCGGGTCAGGTGGTCCCGCACGTGATCGCGCCAGTGGCCGGCTGCCCCATCTGCGACCCCGGCGGCCCGACCGTGACGGCCACCCACCTGCGTTCGGCGCGCGGCTCTGAGGTCGCGGCGCAGCCACAGGACGACGGGTCGAAGGTGCTGGGAGAGCGGGGCGGGGGCGGATTCCGGGTGGTGGACCCCGATGTGACCTGGTCGCGGTATTCGCGGCTGATCAGCGATGCCGTGGGCATCGTGCCGTATGTGCACCAGGCGGGACCGACGGAACTGCGCGCTTTCGTCGCGGGGGCCAACGCGGCGGCGGCGGACGATCTGGTGATGTTGCGATCCCGGCTACGGTCCGCCTCGGGTGGCAAGGGCATCAGCCTCGCCGCAGCCCGCACTGGGGCCCTCGCCGAGGCCCTGGAGCGACACAGCCTGCGCGCGACCGGCGGCGAGCCGCACCTGCGCGGGCGACGTGATGAGTTGCCCGGCCCGGCAGTCCTGCCCAACGAGGTCCAACTCTTCAGCGAATCCCAACTGCATCGCACCGAGCAGTTGCTGGCGCTCGGCATCGACGAGTCAGCCGACGGCAAGGGCTTCCATCGGGTGCCGAGGAGATTCGACCCCGAGTTGGTGCACGATTGGTCCCCGGTGGCCGACTGGCACACGGGGGAGACTGTGTTCCTACCGTCGGCGATGGTGTGGTTCGGTTGGCCGGGAGCGCCTTACGGCTACCCCTCGGGGTCGTCCAACGGGGCAGCGGCGGGCAACACGGTGGACGAGGCCTTGTTGCAGGGGGTCCTGGAGTTGGTGGAGCGTGATTCGGTGGCACTGTGGTGGCATCCGCGCTGCCGCCGCCCAGCGTTCGACCTCGAGGCGTGGGACGACCCGCGGATCGACGCGGCGCTTACCACCCAGCGCTCACTGGGCAGCGACGTTTGGGTGCTTGACCTCACCAGCGATTTGGGGATTCCGGCGGCCGTGGCCGTAGCTACGGGGTGGACGACGTACACACGAGCGCCCCTGATGGGCTTCGGTGCTCACGTCGACCCGGCGCTGGCAGTGGTGCGGGCACTGACCGAGTTGGCGCAGATGCAGGCGCCGGTGATCGCTTCCCAAGGGGAGATCATGCGGGCGGAGATGGGCACACCGGAGGCCGCGTGGTTCTCCGAGGTCACCGTGGAATCGGAGCCCTGGCTCGCACCGCATGGGGTGGCGCCGACCCCCGCGACGCCCGAGTACGCCAGCGTGCAGGATGCCCTAGCAGATGTCGCGGCCCGCGTGGCCGACGGCGGGATGCGATTGCTGTGGGCGGACTGCACCCGACCGGATGTCGGACTGCCCGTGGTGCGCGCGTGGGCGCCGGGGCTGCGTCACTTCTGGAATCGCTACGCACCGGGGCGCCTGTACGACGTCCCGCCCGCACTCGGCTGGTGCCCGCCGGGTTACACCGAAGCCGATCTCAACCCCAGGCCGATGATCCTGTGACCACCCCCGATCCCGGCGAGCGATCGCGGGTCACGCTTCTCCAAACGATGCAACGGGCCCTCGCCCGAGTGCCGCAGGTGTTGGCGGATGAACCCGCTCGCGAGGCCCTCCTCGCTATGGCCCAGATGTTGCCCGCGGAATTCCTGGAGGGGCCACTGGGACTGGAGTTCCGACTGCGGGGACCGCGGACGGTGGACTTCTTCGCGGCCGCACAACCGCAGGGGCCGTCCTACCAGGCCCTGTGCACCGCACTGCGGCAGCCGCTCGGCGAGGTCGGTTGGCTGGACCCGGGGCGGGCTGACGATCTCGCGCAGGTCTTGCAGCGCTGGGCAGCAGGCACGGGTGCCCTGCCTGCGGTGGCGCGATACCTCTTGGTCGAGGTGGACGCGCCGGCCGCGCCGTCGGCACCGGTCGCGGTGCCCAGCATCTTTCTCGCGCCCCGGGCCTCGCGCGACGCCAACAGGCCCGGCCAGCCGCCGAACGCCTTCCAGCAGCGCACCGAAGCCACCACGATGGCCGTGGCTGAATTGAGCGGGGTCTGGCCCGATCCCAGAACTGCCCAGGCCTTCGCCGAGGTGGTGGCCACCCTGCCGGCGGAGGCCGATGTGTTCGCGGTGGGGGCCATGGTGAGTCGACAGGCGGGGTCGTCCATGCGGGTGGCCATCCGCAGGATCCGACCCGAGGGAATCCACGAGGTGCTCACAGCGGCCGGTTTAGCGCCGCAGGCCGAGGTGGTGGCGGCGTGGGCGGCCGGCAGCCCGGTGGCCGACCACGCGGTCGCCTTCGAGGTGGGGCCTGGCGCCGAATCCCGGGTGGGCCTGGAGTTGTCGCCATCGCATGACTGGAAGGAGGCCCGTACTGACGAGTGGCCCGCTCTGTTGGATTACGTCGCACAATCCGAGCTTGCTGAGCCCGACAGGTTGGCAGCCGTGCCGGGGCTGATCGATGCGGTCGGTGATCCGCTGTGGGGGTTGGCACATGTCAAATTCGCCGTGGACCAATCGGGGGTGGTGCCCGGCTGCAAGCTCTACGTCGGCTTCATCGCCCGCGAGGCGCTGCCGACACCGCTGCCGCGTCGTTCATCGGGTGAGCTCTGCGACTGATCGGGGCGCGATCCAGCGGGTGCGTTCGCTGAGCAGATCGGTGGCCGCGTAGGTGCGTCGCCACCGCTGCCCGAGGTCGAGCACGGTTGTCGTCGTGGGGAGGTCGTCAGTGCCGGACCCGGCCGCGGAACGGGAGATCAACATCAGCGGCCCGCGGCCGGCCATGGCATCGAGGGTCCGGCCGAGCCGCAGCGATTCGAGCGGTGAGAGATATGCCGAAAGACCGCTCTCGATCACCACGGTGACCACGTCCCGCTCGACCCGATCGGCGAGCACGTCCGGCAGCGCCACTGTGGCATCGGCGCGCATCACCTCCGGCGGGTCCTGCGCCACAGCAGACAGGGCCGAAGCGAGGCGAGGCTCGCGGCTGGGGTCGCCCGCCCAGGCGAAACTGCGAAGGTGGTCGTAACTGCCCGGCGCGCCTGGGTCGACCGGCGACAGGTCCAGGCCGAGCCGATCGGTGATGTGCAGCGCGGTGTCGAGCAGCTCCTGCGGTACGTCGAGTTGCGCGGTCAGTTGCGTGCGCGCAGCCTGCGGGGACCAGGTGCTGTGGGGGTAGGTGATGCGGTACGCCTCCGGCACCAACAACAGCCCGGCGCACGCTCCCAGTTCGATGAGGCGCAACGGCAGACCGGGGTAGCGTCGCGCAGCGATCAGCAGACCCGGCAGGAGGTCGGTCATGCGCAAGGGTTCAGTGAATTGCACGCTGCCCGCAGCCTCCGCGGCGCGGATCGCCTCGCCGTGTCGTCGACGGTCGCTGCGGAACTGTTCAGGGCTGGCGACCCAGGGGTCCGTGGCTTCTCCCCGCAAGGCGGCTGCGCGTACCACATGCAGATTGACCAACACGCCGGTCAAATCCGGCGGCAACTCGTGCGCGCAGGCCGCAGCGAGGTCGGCGTAGGGTTGCGACCGATGGGCCGCAAGGATCTCGGCCGGCGTCAACCGCCTGCGGCCACCACGGCGGTGACCAGTGCGGACCGTTGGCTCCTCAACACCACCCGACCGCCCAGGGGTGATTAGCCACCTACCCGGTTCTGGTACTCCAGCTCCGAATTGATCAACGGGCCGACCCCACACATCTGAGCCTC
The DNA here is from genome assembly GCA_030837395.1 of Actinomycetota bacterium. Taxonomy (GTDB): domain Bacteria; phylum Actinomycetota; class Actinomycetes; order S36-B12; family UBA10799; genus JACJWR01. Next base: position 4,426 of record JAUPKO010000640.1, read on the forward strand.
GCAGTTGGCCCAGCAGACACCACCGGCGACGAGTTCGAGGTCGTCCTCGTCGATTTCGCCCGAGGATCGAGCACCTGCTGGCAGCACCACATGCACGTCGGTGAGCGACTCCTCGTGCACCGTGACGGTCACGAGGTCGGGTATCTGCACGCCCACCAGTTCGGAGATCGCGGCCCGTGGGTCGGCCAGGACAGCGGCGCGGAAGTCGGGGTCGCTGGCGAGCCTGTCGCGCAACAAAGTGTCAAGTTCCGCGCGGGTGGGGATCACCATTGTGGCTCCAATCAGTTGGTGATTGAGAACTGCGGTGAAGGTGGCAGCATCCTCGCGCGCTGTAATCAGAGGCCGATCACGGGCCGGGGGTGCAGTCGTTGGTCCAGCAGACACCGCCGGCGACGAGTTCGAGGTCATCCTCTGCGATCTCGCCCTCCGAGTGAGCTGGGGCGGGCAGCACCACGTGAATGTCGGTGAGGGACTCCTCGTGCACGGACACAGTGACCATGTCGGGGATGTCGATCCCCACCAGGGCGGAGATTGCGGCCCGCGGGTCGGCCAGCACCACGGCGCGGAAGTCGGGGTCGCTGGCGAGCCGGTCGCGCAACATAGCATCGAGCTCGGCGCGGGTGGGAATGGTCATGGGGGCTCCAATCAGATCAGACGGACCGAACCGCTGCGAGGTAAGCACCTGTTGCGGCCCGACGGGTAGGTGGGGATGTGACTCGCGGGCGAGCGGCCCGACTCAAGGGCCAGACGTGCAGTCGTTGGTCCAGCATGCGCCGCCGGCGACGAGTTCAAGGTCGTCCTCGGTGATTTCGCCCTCGGAACGAGCAGGGGCGGGCAACACCACATGCACGTCGGTGAGGGACTCTTCGTGCACTGTGACGGTCACGATGTCGGGAATCTCCACGCCCACAAGTTGGGAGATCGCGGCCCGTGGGTCGGCTAGGACAGCGGCGCGGAAGTCGGGATCGGCCGCCAACCTCTCGCGCAGCATTGTGTCGAGTTCGGCGCGGGTGGGAATGGCCATGGTGCCTCCAATACGCTGACGTGCGCCTCTCCGGCATGACGCACCGTGGGCCGAAGATAGCAGCACCGTCATAGCCGTGGGAAGCGACGAAATGGACAAGGAGAGTCAGATGGGCGCACATCCGCCGTGGTTGCGATTTCAGGCCTACCTTGTGGGGCTGCCCAAGACCGGTTCGACCTCGGTGGCGACGATGTTCGGGCGGTACCGCACAGGCCATGAGTGGCAGTTGATGGAGCTGGTCGAAGCGGGCATGGCGCGGCAGTCCGGTGCATTGTCCGACGACGAATTTCTGGCCGCAGTGGGGCCGAGGTTGACCGCCCCGTCGTTGGAGATGGATTCGGCCACTGGGCATCACCTCTACGCTGACGTGTTGCGAGATCGATTCCCCAACGCCGTATTTGTCCACACCGTGCGTGACGTGAGGTCGTGGACCTCGTCATTGCTGGACATGGTGCTGCGCAAGCGAATCGCCCGGGCAAGCATCGAATTGCCCTACTCGAGTTGGGAGACCGACTACCTCGCGCTCATGACCGAGGGCACCTATGACCTTCGCCCGGAGTGCGTCGACGACGACAGTGCCGCCCTGCCCGCGCTGATGCGATATTGGGCCGAGCACATGCGACAGATGGCCGAAGTCCTGCCGGCGGAGCGCACCCTCCGCGTGAGGACTGACCAGTTGGCCCGGCGAGCGCCGGCGCTAGCCCGACTGACTGGGGTGTCGGTGCAGATTCTGCGAACGGACTTGAGTCACGCCAACCAGGCACCGCGTTCGCTGGACCGCTTCGCCACGTTCGACAGCCCCGCCCTGCGCGCGGCCTACGACCGGCACTGCGGGGCCATCATGGCCGAGGTGTTCCCGGAGGCACATGAGCGGTGGCAGGCCCAGCCACCCCCGACACAGTCGCCGCAGGATGCGTGGGCGGCCTACCACGTGGATCTCACTCGGTGGGTCGATGAGGCCATTGCCCAGCACGGCCCCACCGTGGCTCGTTAGGCCCTGCTCGGCGGGCTCGCAGTGGCCCGGGCGGCGCCGATCGGCAGGTGGAAGAACCGTGGCGTGCCCGGTGGGACGGCGATGAATGGTCTGCGCTCAGGGTCGCGGTTCCACAGCGCGCGGGCGAAGGCAGGCACCATCGCCACCACTGAGCCACCGCCGAAGGACGATTCGGACGCGTCGAGGTGGGCACTGATCGGTTGCCAGCCGAGGTCGGGCAGCAGGCGACCGTCGGCGAGGTCGGCGATCATGCGCGGATTGATGAGGCGGCTGATCACACAGTTCACGTCGTCGCGCACCATGGCGCTGCCGGTCTGTGCCTGCGCCCGGGAGGCGCAGCCGCCGGCGCAGGTGTCAACCATGTAGCAGGACTGGCACGTCGGCAGGTTGTATCCGGTGCGCCGTTGCAGGGTGGCCTCCCGAACGGGCCAAATCTCCAGGCGGCGGCCCACCGGGTCGAGTCGGCCGACGATGAAGGGGTCATCCGGGGTGTTGCCGTCGCACGCCTCGGTGCAGGCCGAGACGAACCCATCCGGGGTCAGCGCACGTGAGCCGCTGATGGCGCCGCAGAACCGGCCGTCGCCGACCCGGGTGGACGACCACGCCGCAGTCGTGAATTCCACTCCCAACTCCAGGCCGTATCCGAAGGCATCGAGGTAGGCCTCGGCGAATTCCAGCGGGTCCGGTGGCCCGTCCGCCAGATTTGCGCCGCGTCCGACGATGCTCGCCGGCTCCACCTGCACCGCGTGGATGCCGACCTCGGCCGCATCGTCCACCAGCGCCCGCATGTGTGGCAGCCCGTCGCGGGTGAGCGTGGCCCGGGTGGTGACGAATTTGCCTGCGGCGCGCAACCGACGCAGGTTCGCCACCACGCGATCACGGCTGTCGGTATCTGCGGCGGTCGGACGTTGCGTGGCCTGCCGGGGCCCGTCGTACGACACCGTCATGGCCCATTCCGGTTCCCGCAGCACGCGCAGCACGGAAGCGCCGAACGTGCCGTTGGTGATGGTACTGACGCGTGCCTGCAGGCCGCGCTGAGCCGCGTGCTGGCGAAAGCGGTCCCATGACTGGGTCATGACGGCGAAGTTGGTGGTCGGCTCGCCGCCGCCGTGGAAGCGCAGCGACACCATGCGGACCTCGGGTGCCAGCGTGGCGAAGAAGTCATCCACCGCCATCAGCGCGTGTTCGCTGCTTAGCCGCGGCCCGGCGCCCGGCCCGGAGGTCGCGTAGCAGTAGATGCACCGCAGGTTGCAGGAGTTGGTCGGGTACAGGTAGAGGCCCGCGGTGAGCTCGGGTCGGCCGCGGAAATCGTGGACCGGGTCGGGTTCGGCCGCATCCACGAGAATGCCCATACGCAGCAGGCCGCCTAGGAAGGCGGTGTCAGCCGGCGTCATGTTGGGCAGGTCGGCAACGCGGGCCGGTTGAGTCAGTCGCGCGAGCAGCGAGTCAAGGCCCGGGGGCAGGGCAAGGTACGACAGGGGGACGCCGGACACGTGGCCATAAGTGCTGCTGCCCAGGCGTAGCCGGCGCAGCCTCGCGCTTGTGCGCACGGGACGGTCGGCTGCCAGCATGGGCAGACTCTACGTGCAGATGGGTTCCGGCGTCGGCCAGTGGCTCTCAGGCGCTTGGGGGACCCACCGACGCTCACCGACGGGGTCGGCACCGCAGGAGGCCGGCAACGTGTCCGGCAGATCGACTTGCGTCAACGTCACCGTGACCTCGGATCCCTTTGGCAGCCGACACGTGACCTCGGCCCGGTCCCGCCGTTGCAGGATTGCGGTCGGCGCCACGTCCCCAACACCCCAGAGCCCCTGAGCTCGGCGCACCTCGAGCTCCGCGACCTGGCCGGCTGGGGTTGACGAGGAGCGACCGCGCAGCCCGTCGGGGTGGAGCCGGCCTCGCCTGGCCTCGGTCAGTACATCGGCCACGCTGGCAGGGGTCAGGCGTCCGTAGACGTAGCCCCAGGGCAGCAGCACACCCGTGGCGGCGAACCTGTGACCGCCGAGGTGGGAGCACTCCCACACTGCGTCATCG
>JAUPKO010000641.1 GCA_030837395.1 Actinomycetota bacterium
GCCGTCGCGGCCGAGTGGCCCAGTGATCGGGGGTGGATCGTGGTGCCCAAGACGACGCACGTCGGGGTCGCCGCGGCGGTCGCGTTTCTGGCATTCGCGGCGGCCTGGCAGTTCGGTGGCTGGTCACGCGGAGACGCTGTCGCGATAGTCGATAACATCGCGCTGGGTGTGCTGGTCGTCCTGGCCCTGATTTTCGCCGCGCTCGCGGCGCGAACGGCGCAGGGCAGGACCCGGGCGGCATGGGTGGCGCTGATCGTCGGGCTGTGCGGGTGGTTCGTCGGGGAGATCATCTGGACCTACTACGAACTCGTGCTGAATGGGGCTCGCACGTTCCCGTCCTTGGCGGATGCGGGGTTCCTGGTGTTGCCCGTCGGGGCGGGTGTTGCGCTGCTGTTGTTCCCCGATGATTACAGCCAATACGCCGTGGGCCGCGTTCTCCTCGACGGCCTGATCGTGGCGGGATCGCTGTTCCTGGTGAGCTGGGTGATGGTCCTGAGTCCGGTGTACGAGGCGCGCGCGGAGGAGGACCGGCTCGGATTCCTCGCCTCGCTTGCCTATCCGCTATCCGATGTGGTGATCCTGACCGTGGCCGCGATGGTGCTGATCAGAGCGGAGTCCCGCCAACGGCTGGTGCTGACGTTGCTGACCGTCGGGTTGGCGTGCATCGCGGTGGCCGACAGCGCTTTCATCTACCTCCAGAACACGGGCCACTACGCCAGCGGCAACATGATCGACATCGGGTGGGCGGCGGGTTTTCTGCTGCTCACGGTGGCCGGGGCCGCCGGTCGTGAGAGCCAAAGCCAGGGCGACACTTCAGAACAGCTACCCGGCTGGGCTTCGGCCTGGCTGCCGTATGCGCCCCTGGTGCTGGCGGGCCTGGTGGCCGCCGCCGAGCCGCCCCGTGCCCTGCATTCGGGACCGGTGCTCGTTGCCGGGGCCATGCTGGTGATCGCCGTCATGAGCCGGCAGTTCCTGGCGGTCAGCGAGAACCGGCGGCTGCTGGTGACGGTGGCCGAACAGGTGCGCCGCGATCCGCTGACCGGCCTGGCCAATCGCACCCTGTTGTACGAACGCCTCGAGCACGCGATGCGCCTGCGCGAGCGCAACGTGCTTGCCGTGGGGGTGCTGGCGCTGGACCTCAACGATTTCAAGCTGGTCAACGACACCTTCGGCCATCACGCCGGCGATGAGCTGTTGATCGGTGTCGCCGACAGGCTCACGGGGTGTGTCCGCACCGGCGACACCGTCGCCCGGCTCGGCGGAGACGAGTTCGTGGTCCTCGTCGAGGACAGTGCCGACCAGTCCCAGCTGGTCGCCAACCGGGTATTGGGCGCCTTCGACGAGCCGTTCACCATCGACGGCCACGAGATGTCGATGCTGCCCAGCCTCGGACTGGCCATCGCGGGCGCAGATGAGCCCGACCTCTCCGTCGACGAACTGCTCAGACGGGCCGACGTGGCCATGTACGCCTCGAAGGCGTTGCGGACCCGCGGGGTGCAGACCTTCACCCCGCAGATGGGGATGGCCGGGATCGACAACGAGGGGGCCCGCCGGGCGCCCCTGCGGTCCGCCGCTACCAGCGGAGCAGCCCAGCTCGAGATGCTCGGCGACCTTCGACTTGCCATCGACCGCTGCGAACTCACCCTGCTCTACCAACCACAGATCGACCTGAGCACCACGCAGATCGTGGGCGCCGAAGCACTGGTGCGCTGGGCCCACCCCCAGCACGGACTGCTGGGCGCCGAGGAATTCCTGCCCCTGGTCCGCCGGTACGGCCTGATGGAATCAGTCAACGACTTCGTGCTGAACAGGGCCCTCGACGACGCCCGGCGCTGGCACACCGCCGCGGTCGATATCCCGGTCGCGGTGAACCTCTTCGCACCCACCCTGGCCAACCCCGACCTACCCGATGCAATCGCACAGGCACTGACCGACCGAGACCTGAGCCCGGCAGCGTTGACCATCGAGATCACCGAACAACTGCTCCTAGGCGATGTCGACCACACCAGGACCGTCCTTGAGCAACTACGTCACCTCGGCGTCCGGATCGCCCTCGACGATTTCGGCAGCGGCTTCTCAACGCTGTCCCACCTGCGTGACCTGCCCGTCGACCAGCTCAAACTGGACCGCGACTTCATCGTCCCGATCCTCGCCGACCAACGCGCCGCCGCCATCGTGGGTGCAGTGGTGGACTTCGCCCACACCCTGGGACTGGAGATCATCGCCGAGGGCGTCGAGAACGCCGAAACCTCGACCCGCCTACGCGAATACGGATGCGACCAGGCCCAAGGCTACTTCTACAGCCCCCCGGTGACCCCCGAAGCGTTCCTCGCTATCTTCCAGACGGCAGCTACTGATCCGCCGGAACCTTAGATCCATGACCCTGCTAGATCAACGACCTTGTTGCCGAGATGCGGCCTCGAGTTGTGAGAAGCTTCTACCGGAAAGTGACAGCATCACCGGAACCGTCGAGGGTCTATTGCAGCGACAACACCGCAGGAACGGGCCTCACTGATGGCCCGACACGACCGGGCCGACAGCTCCCAGGTGGCGCCCGCTGACGCGTGGTACTTGTTCGCGGAGAAGCTTCATACCGACCAATTCCTGGTGTACGGGTTTGCTGGAAGTCCGCCCTCAGTCGGACAGGCGATTGAGGAAGTGGTCGAGCGTGCCCGGTCGTGTTCTGAACTACGACTGAGAGTCCGCTACTTGGGGACCGGACTGGGATTTCCTGAGTGGATACCCGGTGACGTCGACGCCGCGCAGATCAACGACCACGACTCCGACGTGCTCGACTGGCCGGGATTCCTGCAGGCCACCAGTCGACTGATCGAGCAGCACCAACTCGATCCCGAGCAGGCGACGTGGCGGCTGCACGTTTTCGTCGGGGTGCAGGGCGTCCCCGC
>JAUPKO010000067.1 GCA_030837395.1 Actinomycetota bacterium
ACGTCCTCCACGACTTCCGGGGTGAGGGTGTCCAGATCGCTGCCGCGACCCATCGGCACCAGCAGGAAGATGCTCCAGGTCATTGCCTGCTGCCGGGAGACGAGAGCGATCAGGTCGGGTAACTGATTGAGGTTATGCACCCCGAGGGTGGTGTTCACCTGCACCTTAAGGCCAACCTGCTGGGCCATCCGCCAGGCGGCGAGGGTGCGGTCGAACGTGCCGGGGATCTGTCGGAAGCCGTCGTGCACCTCGGCAGAAGCTCCGTCGATGGAGAGTGAGACCGCGGTTGCGCCCGCGTCGCGAAGATCGGCCAGGGCAGCCCGATTCAGCTTCTCGGTGCCAGACGGTGACACTGCGACCGGAAGCCCGAGCGCGCGGCCTCGGCGAACCAACTCAAATAGGTCAGGGCGTTCGAACGGGTCCCCGCCGGTGATCACGAAGATGGGCGGCGGGGATCCGAAGGATCTCACCTGCGCCATCAGTTCGGTTGCCTCGTCGGTTGACAGTTCAGCCGGGTCGCGGTCCGTGATCGCCTCGGCGCGACAGTGGACGCAGGCGAGGGCGCAGGCGCGGGTCGCCTCCCAGATGACCAGAAAGGGACGGTCGGCCGGGTCGTGGCGCACGGATCGGATCGCGACCGGTGGCGTCTGCGGGCGGGCGGGCATGGCTGGCCTCCTGCCTCCTCGGATGGTGGGCTGAGCCTCGGAGCAATTTACCACGGTTGCCCCGTGATTAATGTTTCGGGCGCGACAGTGGCACCCGTCGTCCCGAATCTCTAGAGTCCATTCCTATGACGACTACCCCTTTAACGACGGCCGCGTCCGGGCCGCCGGCTAGTCCCTACGTCACCGGCCTGTTTGCACCGGTCCTGGACGAGGTCGACGCGGAGGATCTCGTCATCCACGGTGAGCTCCCTGAGGCCATCCGGGGCAGCTACTACCGGAATGGCGCCAACACTCCCTACACCCCGCCAACGCCGTGGACCTATCCCATCGACGGTGATGGCATGGTGCACGAAATGGCCATCAGCGAGGGTCGGGCCCATTATCGCAACCGGTTCGTCCGGACCCCGATGATCGAAGCGGAGTTGGCCGCCAAGAAGGCCCTGTGGGCCACCATGATGGGCGGAGCGATGCCGCTCGGGGAGGTTCCGGAGGAGCTGAAGTTCACCCCCAAGGACCTGCCCGATGTCAACATCGTCCGCCACGATGGCCGGCTGCTCGCGCTCGCTGAGACAACCCGTTCCTACTGTCTGGACCCGACCACGTTGGCAACGCTTGGGCCAGAGACCTGGGACGGCGCCTACCCGATGGGGCATACCGCGCACCCGAAGATCGACCCGGTCACTGGCGAGATGATCCTGTTCGCGTACACCTTCGCGGAGCCGTACCTCACCTGGGCAGTGATCGGCGCCGACGGCAGCGTTGTGCAGCCACCGACGGGTGTCGCCGGCTTCGACGCCACCTACATGATCCACGACTGCGCCATCACCGAGCGCTACCTGCTGTTGCTGGTGAATCCGGCCGTCTTCACCCTTGACGAGATGATGAAGGGTGGCTCACCGCTGCAGTGGCAACCGGAGCGGGGGAGTCGGACGGTCTTGGTTCCGCGGGACGGTTCCGCCCCGATCTGGTTGGACGCCGACCGGGTGTCCTGGTGCTGGCACATCGCCAACGCGTATGACAGCGCCGATGAGGTGGTCGTGGACTGGGTCCGATGGGATCACCTGCAAGTGGTTGACCAGGTGGCGGAGAATCTGGGCGCCCTGGTTCGGACCACCCTCCGGCCATCCGCTGGTACGACCAGTACCGAGGTGCTGCATGAGGGGCTGATGGAGTTCCCGCGGATCGACGACCGGCGCATCGGTCAGCACCATTCACGGATCGCGATGGGTGCCAAATCCGGCCGTCCCGGACTGATCCCGGGGGAGTTCGACAGCGTGCTCACCATCCGTCCCGACACCGGTGAGGCCGCGGTGTTCGACGGCGGGGATCTCGTCGTCGGGGAGCCGTGTTTCGTGCCAGACCCGGCGGCAGAGGGCTGGTTCGTCACCTTCGGCACGGACCGGACGACGTTACGATCCTCCTTCATCGTGCTGTCGGCCGAAGACGTCAGCGCCGGTCCGATCGCGCGCGTCGACCTGCCAGTTCGGGTACCGAACGGGCTGCACGGCGCTTGGGCCCCAACAGCGGGATAGCGCCCGTCCAAGGCCTTCCACGGCGCGGGACTTGAGCGATTCCCGCCTGGTAGATCGTGTATCCGGGTTCCGGCTATGGTGCGAATATGAAGTGGCTCGTGGCCTCCATTGTGGCGGTCGGTGCGGTCGGGGTCGCCGCGGTGGTGATCGTCACTCCTGCTGGTTCGTCGGCTGTGCAGCCCACGCCGGCGTCGGCGGGGCCGACCACGCCGGACGATGCGCCATGGCCGACGATGCGCGCCAATCGGCGCAACACCGGTGCTGTCAACGTCCCTGGCAAGGATCCCGGCACGAGTCCGTGGTCGTTTACGACCGCCCGCGGAATCTTC
>JAUPKO010000642.1 GCA_030837395.1 Actinomycetota bacterium
ACTGCTCGTTCGCCGGGGTCGTCACGTTCAAGAACGCCGAGGGGTTACGGCTGGCGCTTGACGAGGTCCCGCCGGAACTGTTGATGGTCGAGACCGATGCGCCCTTCCTCACACCCGCGCCGCACCGGGGCAAACCCAACGCTTCGTACCTGGTGCCGTGGACCGTACGGGCCATCGCCGAGCGCCGTGGCTGGGATTTGCTCAGCACCTGTCGGACGTTGCGCGCCACGACCGAGCGCGTCTTCGGTCCGCTGTAGCGGGGGCGGACGTGGCGCGGCTACTGGGCCCGGCGGAGGTGCGACGACGCGCGGCCGAGGTGGACCTGCGACCGACCAAGTCCCGGGGTCAGAACTTCGTGATCGACGCCAACACGGTACGGATGATCGTCGCGCGGGCCGAACTCGCCGCCGACGACGTCGTGCTGGAAGTCGGGCCTGGGCTGGGTTCGCTGACGTTGGCCCTGCTGCCCGGGGTGCGGGCCGTGACGGCGGTGGAGGTCGATCCGGTGTTGGCTGCGGCGCTGCCGGTAACAGTGTCCGAGTTCGCCCCCGAATACGCCGACCGGTTGGCGGTGGTGGTGGCCGACGCGCTCGATCCTGGGCCGTTGCCGGGGCCGGCGCCGACCGCCTTGGTGGCCAACCTTCCCTACAACGTCGCGGTGCCGGTGTTGTTGGAGTCCCTGGCCCGGTACCCAAGCATCCGGCACGGGGTGGTGATGGTGCAGAAGGAGGTCGCCGATCGCCTCTGCGCGACTCCGGGTGGACGTGTCTACGGCGTGCCGAGTGTGAAGCTGGCCTGGTATGGCCAGGCACGGGCGATCGGTACGGTGTCGGCGTCCGTGTTCTGGCCGGCTCCCCGGGTGGCCAGCGGCCTGGTGCGCTTCGTGCGACGGCCGGAGCGGTCGGACGCGCAGTCGGCGCAGGCCGCTGCCGAGGAGGAGTTGCGACGTCGTGCGTTCGCGGCCATCGACGCCGCCTTCGCCCAGCGCCGCAAGGTGCTGCGGACCTCCCTGGCGGGGTGGGCTGGCTCGGTGACGGCGGCCGAGGAACTTCTGCGCCGATGCGGAATCCCCGTCACCGCCAGGGGCGAAACCCTGACTGCCGAGGACTTCCGGTGTCTGGCCAGCGGGCATACCCCTACGCCGTCCGCCTAGGCTCCCAAGGGTGTCGTTGTCCACCAAGTCGGTGACCGCCGTCGTCCCCGCCAAGATCAACCTGGCCCTCGCGGTCGGGCCCGTTCGGGTGGACGGATTCCACGAGTTGGCCACGGTGTATCAGGCGGTGGGCCTGTTCGACGAGGTGACGGCCACCCGGCGCAACCCTGGCAGCGGCGTCACCATGACGGTCGCGGGCCCGGAGGCCGATGCGGTGCCCTGCGACGCGACCAACCTCGCATGGCTTGCCGCCGAGGCCGTTGCGGCCGAAGCAGATGTCGTACCGGACGTGCACCTGCACATCGTCAAGCGGATCCCGGTGGCCGGCGGTATGGCCGGCGGGTCGGCCGACGCCGCCGGTGCGCTGCTGGCGTGCGACATCCTCTGGCGGGCCAGCCTGCATCGTGAGCGCATGCTCGAGCTCGCCGCGGACCTCGGCTCGGACGTGCCGTTCCTGCTGCACGGCGGTACCGCGGTGGGCACCGGCCGGGGCGAACGCATCACGGCCGCGATGGCCCGCGGGTCGTACCACTGGGTCTTCGCCCTGAGCGACCGGGGCCTGTCCACGCCGCGCGTGTATGCCGAATGCGACCGGCTGCGCGCCGGTGCCAAGGTGACCGAGCCGGTGATCCCAGCCGGGCTGATGGAGGCGCTGCTGGCGGGCGACCCCGCGCGGGTCGGAGCCGAGTTGGCCAACGACCTGCAACCGGCGGCGATCTCGATCCGGCCAGAGTTGGACATGGTGCTGGAGATCGGCCGAGACGCGGGAGCTTTGGGCGCGGTGCTGTCGGGTTCGGGGCCGACGTGTGCGTTCCTGGTCGCCGATGACGAGGCCGCGCTCGACCTCGCAGTGTCGCTCTCGGCGTCGGGCCTGTGCAGTGGTGTCGCCCGGGCAGAGGGGCCCGTGGGCGGAGCTCGGTTGAAGGACGGCTGATGGCGTCGGACCCGACGGCCCCGTCCACCACCGGCGGCACCAGCCTCTGGGTGCGCGTCCTGGCGGTGGTCGGCGCCCTGTCGTTGCTGGCCGCGGCGGTGCTCGGCGGGGTGCTCGGGGTGTCCTGGCTGGAGCGGCAGCGCACGACGATCCAGAACGACACCGCCTTCACGCCGTTCTACACCGCCCCCGCCGAGGTACCCCCGACGCCCGGTGTCGTGATCAGGTCCGAACCGCTCGGGTTTGAGGTCGCCGGAGGGTCCGGCTACCGGTTCGTCTACACCTCGGTGGACGGCGGCGGGCGCACGGTGCCGGTCAGCGGCATGGTGTTCCTACCCGAGCGCCCGGCGCCGGCCGCCGGCGGCCGAAAGGTGCTGGCCTATGCCCACGGCACCGTCGGCACGGCAGCCAAATGCGCCCCGTCCAGGGCGACCTCCATGGGTGATCTGGGCATCGGACCATGGCTCGACCCGGCGCTGGACCAGGGGTGGGTGGTGGTGGCCACGGACTATGTGGGGCTCGGCATCCCCGCCACCAGCACGTACCTCCTGGGCGACCAAGAGGCGCGCGACGTGGTCAACAGTGTCCGCGCAGCACGGGATTTCCCGGGGGCCGAGGCAGGGGCGGACTGGATCGTGTACGGCTCCTCACAGGGCGGAAACTCGGCGCTGTGGACCGCCGACTTGGCCAGCGACATCGCACCTGAGTTGAACCTGGTCGGAGTGATGGCCGCAGTACCCGCAGCGCAGTTGGGGGCAACGGTGGCGGCGCAGTGGAACACCCCCGCGGCGTGGGCGCTCGGCCCGGCGATCCTCTCGTCGTGGACCACGGCCTACCCGGACGCCGACTTCGAAGCCACCCTTACCCCCGAGGCCAAGGCGGCCCTGCCCGGACTGCAGTCCGCCTGCATCATCGAGAACGCCATCGAAGCCCTCGTGCGCGGCAAGCTGGGCCAACGCTTCTTCAGCACCGACCCCACGACCGACCCGGCCTGGATCGCCGGAATAGAGCAGCAGACCCCGCCGATCCCGCCGTCCCAGATGCCCATGCTGCTGGCGCAGGGCACCGCCGATGAGGTGGTGTTGGCCGGCAGCAACGCTCTGCTGCAAGACCAGTGGTGCCGATCCCGGCCGATGACGAGTCTGTGGCTCGGTGGGGTGTCGCACCAGGACACGTCGACGGCGGCGGGTCCGGCGGCGGTCAATTGGGCGGCGCAGCGGTTTGCGGGGGCGCCCGCGGTCGACACCTGCGCGTTCGGCGTTCCGGCGCCGGTCCAACCGCTGCCGAATCCGGTGCCGCGGCCGTAGGTCCGGGCCGACAGGGTCCTACTATGGGCCGAGCATTCCCCGTTGGTGTAATCGGCAACACACCAGGTTTTGGTCCTGGCTTTCGAGGTTCGAATCCTCGGCGGGGAGCCACAGCCCCCTATCGGCGCCGCCGCGCTCTACCCTGGGGCCATGGCTGAATCCGCTGCTCCCTCCCTCGTGATCGTCCTCGCCGCCGGTGAGGGCACCCGGATGAAATCATCGCTCGCCAAAGTGCTCCACCCCGTGCTCGGGACGCCGCTGTTGGGCCACGTCCTGCGCGAGGTGGGCACGCTGGCGCCCGAGCAGACGATCGTGGTGGTGGGGCACCAGCGCGAGCACGTGACCGATTACCTCGCGGGGGACTACCCGGACGTGCGGACGGCCGTCCAGGAGGCGCAGCTGGGCACCGGTCACGCCGTTCGATGCGCGCTCACCGCACTGGCCGAGCAGGGGATCGAGCCCGGGTCGGGGACCGTGGTGGTGACGGCCGGTGACACTCCGCTGCTGACCGGTGCCACCCTCGCGGCGTTGCTGGCCGAACACCGTGCGACGCAGGCGAAGGCCACCGTGCTCAGCGCCGACCTCCCCGACCCCACCGGCTACGGGCGCATCATGCGGGCCGCCGACGGGTCGGTCACGGGCATCGTGGAGCACAAGGACGCCACCGAAGAGCAACGGGCCGTGCGTGAGATCAACTCCGGTGTCTTCGCGTTCGAGGCGCCAGCGCTGGCCTCGGCCCTCGCCCGCCTCGACACCGACAACTCCCAGGGCGAGGAGTACCTCACCGATGTGCTGGGCATCCTGCACGGCGACGGCGAGCGAATCTCGGCCCACGTAGCCGCGGACCCGGAGGATGTGCACGGCATCAACGACCGGGTGCAGTTGGCCGCAGCGGCCCGGGTCATGGCTGATCGGGTCAACACCGCGTTGATGCGCTCCGGGGTGAGCATTCCGGACCCGGCCACCGCGTGGATCGCTCCGGACGTGCAGGTCGGGCCCGATGCGGTGATCGAGCGGAACAGTTGGATCGGCCCCGGCTGCATCGTGGGCGAGGGTGCGGTGATTGGCCCGGACACGACCCTTGTGGCAACCACCGTCGGTGCCGGTGCGACCGTGTTACGCAGTCACTGCGACCACGCGGTGATCGGCGCTGCCGCCACCATCGGCCCGTTCACGTACCTGCGGCCGGGCACCGAGTTGGGCGAGAAGTCCAAAGCCGGTGCCTACGTCGAGATCAAGAATGCGACGGTGGGAGTGGGTGCCAAGGTGCCCCATCTGTCGTACGTGGGGGACGCGCAGATCGGCGACGGCACCAACATCGGTGCCGCCACGGTGTTCGTCAACTACGACGGCGTGCACAAGCACCGCACGGTGGTGGGAGACGACGTGCGCATTGGCAGCGACACCATGCTGGTGGCCCCCGTGACGATCGGCGATGGTGCCTACACCGGCGCCGGGTCGGTGATCACCGACGATGTGCCACCGGGCACCCTCGCCCTCGGACGGGCCCGGCAGCGCAACATCGACGGCTGGGTGGAGCGGGTCCGTCCGGGTTCACCGGCAGCCGAGGCGGCCCACCGCGCCGCTTCGGACCCAGCCCACGACACGGACGAATGACGCGGGCCTAGGATGAGGCGTCCGAAGCCGCACCACTGGAGGGCCGTGTGACCGAGAAATTTCAGACCCCGCAGAAGAAGATGAAGCTCTTCGCGGGGCGCTCGCACCCGGAACTGGCCGAGCACGTGGCTGCCGAACTCGGTATGCAACTCGCCCCCATGTCGGCGTACGACTTCGCCAATGGCGAGATGTTCATCCGCTTCGAGGAGAGTGTGCGCGGCACCGACGCCTTCGTGTTGCAGAGCCATGGTCCCGACATCAACAAGTGGATCATGGAGCAGTTGATCATGGTGGACGCGCTCAAGCGCGCCTCCGCCAAGCGCATCACCGTGATTATCCCGTTCTACGGCTATGCCAGGCAGGACAAGAAGCACCGCGGGCGTGAGCCGATCACCGCACGTCTGATGGCTGACCTGTTCCGCACCGCGGGCGCCGACCGTTTGATGGCCGTGGATCTGCACACGAGCCAGATCCAGGGCTTCTTCGACGGTCCGGTCGACCACCTCTTCGCCCTGCCTGTGCTCTCGGATTACGTGCGCGAGAATGTGGATCTTTCGAGGGTGACCGTCGTGAGCCCGGACGCCGGTCGTGTGCGCGTGGCCGAACGGTGGACCGATGTGCTCGGCAGCCCGCTGGCGATCATCCACAAGCGACGCGACCCGGACGTGCCCAACCAGGTCAAGATCTTCGAGGTCGTCGGTGACGTGCAGGACCGCGTGTGTGTGGTTGTCGACGACATGATCGACACGGGCGGCACGATCGTCAAAGCGGCCGACACCCTATACGACCAGGGCGCGGCTGACGTCATCGTCACCGCCACCCATGGCGTGCTCAGCGACCCGGCCACCGAGAACCTCAAGAACTCCAGGATCTCCGAGGTCATCGTCACGGACACCTTGCCGATTCCGCCCGAGAAGCGCATCGACAAGTTGACCGTGCTGCCGATCGCCCCGCTGATCGCGATGGCCATCAGCGAGGTGTTCACCGACGGCTCGGTGACCAGCCTGTTCGGTTCGCCCAACGGCTGACTTGCTAGGCTAGGGCCCGTTCGGCGAGGGCGGTTCCCGCCGCCGTGATCGACGAGCCCGGTGATTGTGACCGGCGCGTCCTGTCACGGCCCTCTCGCCACCCGCAGCGATCGAGGAGTGAGACGCAGATGACCCAGGTCAAAATGGCAGCCGAGGCCCGCACCGAGTTCGGCAAGGGTGTGTCCCGGCGGCTGCGCGCCACGGGTCGGGTGCCCGCGGTGATCTACGGTTCGCAGGCCGAGACGATCACGATCTCGCTGGACGCCCACGACCTCATGCTCGCGCTCAAGCAGCCCAAGGTTGTGCTCGAGGTCGCCGTCGACGGTGCCACCCACACCGTCGCCCCGCGGGATGTCCAGCGGCACCCCTACAAGCCGATCATCGAACATGTCGACCTCGTGGTGCTGACGCGGCGGGAGGTGCGCGAGCGGTTGGTGCTGGGTCAGGCGATGGCCAAGGCCGAGGAGATCGCCATCGAGCGCGAGATCGACCCGATTGCGGTGCAGAACGCCGTGTCGGAGATCCTCGCCGACGACGAGAACGACTACGACGCCGATCAGGCGATCGAGGCCGCGCTGGAGCAGGTCGAGGAGGCCATGAAGGCCCAGGCCGAGGCTGCAGCCGCAGCCGCAGCGGCCGAGGAAGCCGCCACCGAGGAAGCAGCCGAGGAGGGCGGCGAGGCCGCCGCCTCGACCGAGGACTGAGCCACGGCCGACAACGATCCCTGGCTGGTGGTCGGCCTGGGCAATCCGGGCGACGAGTACCGTGCCACCCGCCACAACGTCGGCTTCGACGTGGTGGACGAGTTGGCGCGGCGAGCCGCCGTGGCGCTGCGCCGGCATAAGCGGGCCAATGCGCTGGTGGGGCAGGCACGCGTGGCCGGTCACCCCTGCGTACTGGCCGAGCCCACCACCTTCATGAACAATTCCGGGGCTGCCGTCGCCGGACTGGCGTCGTATTACCGGGTGCCGGTGGACCGGATCATCGCCGTGCACGACGACCTCGATCTGCCGCTGGGCGGGTTGCGGCTGAAGGTCGGCGGCGGCGACGGTGGCCACAACGGTCTGAAGTCGATGCGGTCCAGCCTGGGCACCGGTGACTTCCTGCGGGTGCGCGTGGGTATCGGCCGACCGCCGGGACGCATGGACCCAGCCGCCTATGTGTTGCGCCGGTTCAGTGCCGCGGATCGCGCCGAGGTCGACGTCGTGGTGGCCGAGGCCGCCGATGCCGTGGGCGACATCATCACCGGCGGCCTGGCAGCCGCGCAGAACACCCATAACCGTTGACAGCCCCAGGAGGCGCCATGACCACCCCTGCCCGCACCGAGTCCGACGCCGAGGTGGCGGCCGACATCGCACGCGTCGCCGGCGCCCTGCTGCAGGACTTCCGTGCGGGCTTCCAGGCCCCCGCCGGGTTGGAGCCGCGCGCTGCCGCGATGGCCCTTCGGGACGCCGCCGACGCTGCCTCCCAGGTGTACCTCGATCGCGAGTTGACCGCGCGACGGTCGGGCGATGCCGTGCTCAGCGAGGAAGCCGCCGACTCGGCTGAGCGCGACGGCGCCGATCGGGTGTGGATCATCGACCCGCTCGACGGCACGTGGGAGTACGGCATGGGTCGATCCGACTGGGCGGTCCACGTTGCGCTGTGGCAGCGTGAGCCGGCCCCCGCCGGTTCCCTGCTGCTCGGGGTGGTGGCGGTGCCCGATGAGGATGTCGTGTTCACCTCGGCAGTGCCGCCGGTGCTGCCGCCGTTGGACTTGACCCGACCGTTGCGGATCATCGCCTCCCGCAGTCGACCACCGGCAATGCTCGAAGCCGTGGCCGGGTCGCTGGCTGGTGCCTGGGCGGACCTCGGCGGGCCTGCTGACTGCGAGATTGTCCAGGTGGGTTCCGTGGGCGCCAAGGTGGCGCGGCTGCTGACCGGCCGGGCCGAGGTCTACCTGCACGACACGGGCTTCTACGAGTGGGATGTCGCCGCACCGTTGGCGGTCGCCCAGGCGGCGGGACTGCGGGCCACCCACATCGACTCCGCCGCGGTGACCTTCAACCACCGGCCCCCTTACGTGACCAGTCTGCTGGTCGCCCGGCCAGAGGTGGCCGACGCCGTGGCAGCAGCCACCCGGGACGCCCGCTAGCGCGATCCGCGTAGGCTGACGCTGTGTCGCTGACCGGGTTGCTCTCACTGCTCACGAGCGACCCAGCCGCCCGTCGTTGGGCCGAGGCGGCCACCGCGCGCGAGCCCGGCGAGCGGGCGATGATCGCGCCGACCGGCGCCCATGCGGCGCTGCTGGCGCTGGCAGCCGCTCCCGACCACGGCGACCGCCCGCTGTTGGTGGTCACTGCCACGGTGCGCGCAGCCGAGGACCTCGCCGCCGAACTCGCCCAACTGCTGCCGGTCAACGCCGTGGCGATGTTCCCGGCCTGGGAGACGCTGCCGCACGAACGACTGAGTCCGAGCGCTGATGTGGTGGGGCAACGGCTGGCGGTGTTGCGCCGGTTGGCGCGTCCGACCCGCCAAGCAGGTTCGGTTCACGGCCGGGTGGCCGTGGTCGTCGCACCGATTCGAGCGGTACTGCAACCGCTCGTGCAGGGCCTGGGCGAGGTCGATCCGGTGGTGGTGCACCCGGGTGACGAGGTGGCCATCGGCGACCTCGCCGCCCGGCTTGCCGGCACCGGCTACACCCGCACCGACCTCGTCGAACGTCGTGGCCAGTTCGCGGTGCGTGGCGGCATCGTCGACGTGTTCCCGCCCACGGCGGACCACCCCTTGCGGTTGGAGTTCTTCGGCGACGAGGTGGAACAGATCAGGGCCTTCGCCGTTGCCGACCAACGCTCGCTGCACGACGCCGACGAAATGTGGGCGCCGGTGTGCCGCGAACTGCTGCTGACCGAGCAGGTGCGCGCGGCCGCACGCGACCAGCTTGTGCGTCACCCCCAACTGGGCGACCTTCTCGGCGCCATCGCCGAGGGCATCGCAGTGGAAGGTATGGAGGCCGTCGCACCGCTGGTGACCGGTCCCATGACCACCCTGGTCGAGTTGCTGCCCGCCACCTCGGCGGTGGTGCTGGTCGACCCGGACCGGGTGGCGGCGCGCGCCGACGAGCTCGTGGCCACCTCGGCGGAGTTCCTGGCCGCCGGCTGGGATGTCGCGGCCGGTGGCGGCGAGGTGCCGGTTGAGCTGGCCGCGTCCGCCTACCGCACTCTGCCGGAGGTGCGGGAGGCCGCCGAGACGCGCGGCCAGGCCTGGTGGCGGGTGACGCCGTTCGGTGAGGACGACAATCCGGCAGTGGCGGCCGGCGCTGGGGTGGCCGAACGGTTCGACGCCCATCCCGCGCCGCATTATCGCGGCGACGTCGCTCTGGCGGCGGCGGATATGGGGGTGCGCCTGGGCGAGGGTGATCGGATCGTCGTGGTCGCCGCCGCCCATGGGTCGGCGCAGCGGCTGGTGGAGAAGCTTGGCGACCTCGACCTGACCGCCCGGATCGATTCGCCCGACCATGCGACCCAGGGCAGTCCGGCCGACGTCCTTGTGCTGGTCGGGCGTTGGCAGTCCGGTTTCGTAGCCGACTCGGCCGCCCTCGTGGTGCTCACCGAGGCGGACCTGCTCGGCGCCACCGCCGCCCGGGACGGCCAGCGGATGCCCTCGCGCCGGCGCCGCGCGGTGGACCCGCTCACGCTCGTGGCCGGCGACTACGTGGTGCACGCCCAACATGGCGTGGGGCGCTATGTCGAGATGATCGAGCGCACCATGGCCGGCTCCACGCGCGAGTACCTGGTGATCGAGTACGCGCCGGGGAAACGCGGTCAGCCGCCGGACCGATTGTTCGTGCCCACCGACCAACTCGACCAGGTGAGCCGCTACGTCGGGGGCGAGGCGCCCAGCGTGCACCGCCTCGGCGGCGGCGACTGGGCGAAGGCCAAAGGCCGTGCGCGCAAGGCGGTTCGCCAGATCGTCGACGGCCTCGTGAAGCTGTACGCGGCGCGGCAGAGTTCGCCGGGTCGTGCATTCGGTCCGGACACCCCATGGCAGCGCGAACTCGAGGATGCTTTCGCATTCGAGGAGACTCCCGACCAACTCGCGTGCATCGACGAGGTGAAGGCGGACATGGCTAAGCCGGTGCCGATGGACCGCGTGATCTGCGGCGACGTGGGCTTCGGCAAGACCGAGATCGCGGTGCGGGCGGCGTTCAAGGCCGTCGCCGACGGCACCCAGGTGATCGTCCTGGTGCCCACCACCCTGCTCGCCCGGCAGCACCTGCAGACCTTCACCGAACGGTTCGCCGCGTTCCCGGTGAAGGTCGAGGGGCTGAGTCGGTTCTCGACCGAAGCAGAGGCGCGGGCGGTCTTGGCAGGCCTGGCTGATGGCTCGGTCGACGTGGTGATCGGCACCCACCGGCTGCTGGGACCCAAGACGAAAGTCAAGGACCTCGGGCTGGTGATCGTCGACGAGGAGCAGCGCTTCGGGGTGGAGCACAAGGAGCACCTCAAGGCCCTGCGCACCAACGTCGACATGCTGACGATGTCGGCCACACCCATCCCGCGGACGCTGGAGATGGCGGTCACCGGAATTCGGGAGATGTCGACCATCGCCACGCCGCCGGAGGAGCGCCTGCCGGTGCTGACCTTCGTCGGCCCCTACAACGAGCGGCAGATCGCGGCCGCGATTCGGCGCGAGTTGACCCGTGACGGGCAGGTGTTCTTCCTGCACAACCGGGTGGAATCGATCGACCGGGTCGCCGCCAAGATCGCCGGGCTTGTGCCGGAGTCCCGAATCGCCGTGGCACACGGTCAGATGCACGAGAACGACCTCGAGAAAGTGATGGTTGACTTCTGGGAGCGGCGCTTCGATGTGCTGGTGTGCACGACCATCGTCGAGTCCGGGTTGGACATCCCCAACGCCAATACGCTGATCGTGGATCGGGCCGAACGGTTCGGCCTCAGTCAGCTGCATCAGATCCGCGGGCGGGTCGGCCGGGGCCGCGAGCGGGCCTACGCCTACTTCTTCTACGACGCCGACAAGCCCCTCAATGAGACCGCGTACGAGCGGTTGAGCACAATCGCCCAGCACACCGACCTCGGATCCGGGATGGCCGTGGCGATGAAGGACCTGGAGATCCGCGGAGCCGGCAACCTGCTCGGCGGGGAACAGTCCGGCCATATCGCCGATGTCGGCTTCGACCTCTACGTGCGCATGGTGGGGGAGGCACTGGCGGAGGTCAAAGGCGAGGCGACGGCCGAGGACACCGGGTCAACCCGGGTGGAACTGCCGCTGGACGCCCACATTCCACGGTCGTACGTGCCCGACGAACGCCTGCGGCTGGAGGCCTACCGGCGGCTAGCCGAGGCGCCGGATGCGGCGGCGGTGGACGAGGTCGCGGCCGAACTCATCGACCGTTACGGGCGGATGCCCCCGGCGGTGGCCGCTCTGGCCGACGCCGCCCGGCTGCGGATCCGGCTGCGGGACATCGGCGTGACGGAGATCGTCGCGGCCGGGGCGCGGATTCGGATCGAAGGGTTGGCCCTGCCGGACTCGCTGCAGGTGCGTATCGCGCGGCTGTATCCGGGTGCCACGGTGAAGCCCGCCAGCCGGACGGTGCTGCTGCCCGCACCCAAGACCGCTAGAGTCGGAGGCGCGCCCCTGGTCGGCTCCGACCTGATGGCGTGGGTCGACCAGTTCATCGATGCTGTCGCCGGTCTGAAGCCGGCGACTGTGGCCAGGGAGGACACGTGAGGTTCATCCGTCCGGCACGCGCCGGCCTCGGGCTGGCTGCGGCCGCCCTGCTCGTCACCGCGTGCGGTCAGACCCAAGCCGGGTCCGCCATAGTGTGGGATTCCGGACGCATCACAGACAACGACCTCGCCGGCCAGACGCAGGTGCTGATCGATGAGTTCGGGGTGCCGGCGTCGCCGGAGTTGACGCAGTTCACGATCACCCGGCTGGCGCAGAATGTGGTGGTGGACGAGGCCGCCGCGGAGGTGGGCGTGACGGTCACCGAAGGCGAGGTCGATCGGGCCACGCAGGAGTTGATCGCGGAGTACGGCGGTGAGGAGGCCCTTGCCGAGTTCCTGGCTCAGCAGGGAGTCCCGCGGGACCAGCTCGCGGCACAGGTGCGCACCAGCCTGCTGTTCCAGGCCATCAGCGAGAAGCTCGACCCGAACTTCGACCCGACGGTGGGCAGCACCGTGGCGAACCAACTTCTGGTCGACACCAGCAACAACATCGAGTTGGCCACCAACCCCCGGTTCGGGGTGTGGGACCCGCAGCGACTCACAGTCGTGCCGGACCCCAACGCCCTCACGCGCCCGGGTGACAACGACCTGCAGGTGGCCCCGCAGCAGTTGACGCCCAGCCAGTAGGGCGGTGCCGAGGTGGCCGACGCTCTGCGCGAACTCGTCGCGGTCATGGATCGGCTGCGCTCGCCGGGTGGGTGCCCGTGGGACGCCGCCCAGACGCACGTGACGCTGCTGCCCTACCTGCTCGAAGAAGCCTACGAAACCATCGAGGCGGTGGAGCTGGACGATTCGGTCGCGCTGCGCGAGGAACTCGGCGACCTGCTGCTGCAGGTGGTGTTCCACGCCCGAATCGCGGCCGAGCGGCCCGCGCCTGACGGGTTCGACCTCGACGATGTGGCGGCGGGCATCACGGCCAAGTTGGTCCGGCGGCACCCCCACGTGTTCGCCGAGGCCCCCACGCCGGCACAGGGCGCTGATGCCGATGCCGCATGGTTCGCGCTGAAGTCGGCTGAGAAGGGCCGGACGTCGGTCACCGACGGTGTGCCGATGGCCCTACCGGCGCTGACGTTGGCCACCAAACTGCGTCACCGGGCACAGGCGGGCGGCGTGCCGGTGCCGCTGGCCGGCGACCTGCCCGCCACGCTGGCCGCCGATGCCCTGGTCTGTCTCGGGGACGACGAGGCCGCCCTGGCCGAGCTGCTGATGGCGTTGGTGGTGGTGGCCGACGAGCGCGGTTGGGATGCCGAGGGGGTGGCTAGGGGTGCGGCGCGGGCGTTCCGGGACCGCGTGGTGGCCGCGGAGGTCGTCGGCACTGCGGAGTTCGGTGATGACTGACCCGGCGACGGCCGGTGGGCGCGGGCCCACCAGCCACGGCGCGGTGAGGGTCGCGAGACTGGGCGGCATGACGGCGCAAATCGTCGGACGTTCGGCCTGGGGTCGGGTGCAGGTGTGGCGCGGTGCGGATCAGGTGCGGGTGCGCGAGGCGGCCAGCCGCGCCAACGCCGAGACCATGCGCAGCACCCTCGGCTCGCTCAAGGGTGGTGTGCAGAAGGCAGGACAGCTGTTGTCGACCCTCGATTCGCTGTTGCCCGCCGGTGACTGGCGCGAGGCGGTGGACTCGCTGCAGGAGGCTGGCGAGCCGGTGGCGTTCGAGGCGCTGGAGCCGGTGCTGGTGGCGGGTTTGGGGAAGGGCTGGCGCAGCCGTTTCGCGGGCGATTTCAATCAGACGCCGGTCGCCTCCGCCTCGTTGGGGCAGGTGTACCGGGCCACCTGGGCCGACGGTCGCGATGTTGCGGTGAAGGTGCAATACCCCGGTGTTGCCGCAGCCGTCCGGGCCGACCTCACAGGCCTGACGTGGGCGTTGCGCCTGGCCGCGTTGGTGAGCCCGGGGATGGCTGCGGCGCCGGTCGCCCAGGAACTGCGGATGCGGGTGCAGGGGGAGTTGGACTACGTCGCCGAGGCCGAGGCTCAACGTCGCTTCGCCGCCGCATTTGACGGCGATCCGGACATCGCCGTGCCGGCGGTGGTGGCGGCGGCACCGACCGTGCTGGTGACGCAGTGGCTCAGTGGCACCCCCCTGGCCACCTTCGCCGCGACGGGCTCCCAGCCCGAACGCGATGCGGTCGGGGCGCGGTTCCAGCGTTTTGCGCTCAGCGCGCCGGCCCGGGTGGGTCTGTTGCACGCCGACCCGCACCCGGGCAACTTCCGGGTGCTCGACGACGGCCGCCTCGGCGTGCTCGACTTTGGCGCGGTGGTGCCGATGCCCGGTGGCCTGCCGCCGACATTCGGCCACCTGATCTCAGCAATGCGCTCGGACGACCCGGCGGAGGTGGCCCGGCGGCTGGAACTCGCGGGGTTGGTACGCCCCGGCGCCGACCTCGATGTGGCGGCGCTGATGGATTTCTTGGGCCCGTTCTCGGACCCGGCCCGGCACGAAGTGTTCAGCTTCAGTCCCGAGTGGTTGCAGGGTCAGTTCGCCCGCGAGCACGACCCCCGCAACCCCGACTACGCAGTGGCGCTGAAGCTGACGATCCCACCGGACCAACTCATGACGCACCGGGTGTGGCTGGGCATCGTCGGGGTGCTGTCGCGCTTGCGCGCCACCGTGCCGGTGCTGCCGGAGTTGCGTCGCTGGATGTCCGGGATCGACTGACCTCACAACTCCCGCGGGCCCAAGCCCAGCCGCTCCCGGGCGGCCTTGAGGTGTGGGCCCTCACGCACCTCGGCCGGCACCCGCGCCAGCGACACCCGCATGGCCCGCAGCGTCATGGTGGCCTGCACATCGACCAGCGGTCCGGCCGCGACGAGGCGTCCGGCCGGGGCCAGCAGCCCGCCGAGCAGCGGCACCCCCTCGCGGGACAGGCCCTGTGCCAACGCTCCCCGCACGCGTGCGGGCAGCAGCGCGAACGCGGTGCCCATGAGAGTCGCCCAGCCCGGTGCGGCCGGCGTGAGCCAGCGCACCTTCGCCGGCATCGGCGGTACGAGGGCGAAGCGAACGAAGTCCACCGCCTGTGGCGTCGCCTGCAGGGTCGGCTGCACGATCCGCAGGTACTCGTGCAAGCTGGCCACGTCATCGAACACCCCTGTCGGTTCGAGTCCGATCAGCCGAGCCGCAGTGACCTGTTCGCCGACATAGGCATCGGCGTCCTCTGCCGTCATCGGCGCGCCGGATCGGCGGTAGCAGTCCAGCAGCGAATCCA